>JAGSPS010000394.1 GCA_018262315.1 Deltaproteobacteria bacterium
CGTGACGGGCCAGATGATGCCGTTCGCGTCGTGACACGCCTCGACGATCGACGCCATCACGCGCCCCACGCCGATTCCGTACGAGCCCATCACGATCGGACCGCGCGGGCTCGCCGAGAAGAAGGTCGAGTTCGTGCGCCGTCGCGACGGCACCAGGCGCGAACTGCCGCTCGACCGCGCCGCGGAAACCGCGGCCGAAGCCGTCTTCGAGGAGCGACGCTGAAGATGGTGCGTCCCGCGCTCACCGACCTCAGCGAGGAAGAGCGCCTGTTCCGCACGACGGTGCGCGCCTTCGCCGAAGAGCGGCTGCGACCGCTGGCCGCCGAGATGGATCGCGAGGGCAAGCTGCACCCCGAGGTCGTGACGTGGCTCTTCGAGCTGGGACTGATGGGCATCGAGGTGTCGGAGTCGTGGGGTGGCGCGGGCGCAACCTTCTTCATCAGCGTCCTCGCGATCGAGGAGCTGGCGCGCGTCGATCCCTCGGTCGCGGTGGTGTGCGACGTGCAGAACACGCTCGTCATCAATGCGGTCAGGAAGTTCGGCAACTCCGAGCAGCAGAAGCGCCTGCTCGGCAAGCTGGCTGGCGGCAGCGTCGGCGCCTATGCACTCTCCGAGGCGGGATCGGGCAGCGACGCCTTCGCGCTCGCGTGTCGCGCCGAGGCGCGCGGCAGCGACTTCGCGGTGACCGGCCGCAAGCTCTGGGTCACCAACGGCGGCGAAGCAGAGCTGTTCCTGGTCTTCGCGACGGTCGATCCGGGCGCCGGCTACAAGGGCATCACCTGCTTCGTCGTCGAGCGCGGCATGGCCGGCTTCAGCGTCCCGCGCAAGGAAGACAAGCTCGGCATCCGCGCCTCGAGCACCTGCGAGCTGGTCTTCGACGGTGTCGTGGTGCCGCGTGCGAACGTGCTCGGCGTGGTCGGCAAGGGTTACAAGGTTGCGATCGAGACACTCAACGCGGGCCGCATCGGAATCGCGGGGCAGATGGTCGGGCTCGCGCAGGGCGCCTTCGAAGGTGCGCTCGCCTACGTGCAGCAGCGCGAGCAGTTCGGCCACAAAATCGCCGAGTTCCAGGCGGTGCGACACCGCCTCGCGCGCGCCGCGATCGACATCGAAGCGGCGCGCCTGCTCACCTACAACGCGGCGCGATTGCACGACGCCGGCCAGTCCTTCGTGCGTGAAGCCGCGATGGCCAAGTGGTTCGCGAGCGACGCGGCCGAGCGCGTCGCCTCCGAATGCCTGGAACTCTACGGCGGTGTCGGATTCACCAAGGAGTGTCCCGCTGAGAAATTCCTGCGCGACGCCAAGATCGGCAAGATCTATGAAGGTACCTCCTTCGTCCAGCTCGACACCATCGCCAGGTTGCTGTTCTAGTCTCGGGACCGTCATGACGGTCTACCTGGTCGATTCGCACGTCTACGTGTTTCGCGCGTATCACGCGCTGCCCCCGATGCACGCGCCAGACGGGATGCCGGTGCACGCGGCGTACGGATTCGCGTCGACGCTGGTGCGGATGCTGGCGCAGTGGCAGCCGACGCATTTCGCCTGCGCGTTCGACGCGGCGATGACCAGCTTTCGCAATGCGCTCGAACCCGGCTACAAGGCGGGCCGCACCGAGGCGCCTGCGGACCTCGAGCCGCAGTTCTCGCTGTGCACCGAAGTCGCCGCGGCGCTCGGCGCACGGGCGCTCTCGGCACCCGACTTCGAGGCCGACGACGTGATCGCGACGGTCGCCGAGCGCGTGCTCGCAGACGGCGAGCGCGTGGTCGTGGTGAGCGCCGACAAGGACCTCACCCAGCTCGTGCGCGAGGACGGCCGCGTCGTGTGCTGCGATTTTGCGCGCGACCGCAGTTTCGACGCGGCCGGCGTGCGCGCGCGCTTCGGCGTCGCGCCCGCGCAGATCCCCGACTTCCTTGCGTTGGTCGGGGACGCGGTGGACAACCTGCCCGGCGTGCCGGGAATCGGCCCCAGGACGGCGGCCCTGCTGCTCGCGAACTTCGGCCGCATCGAGCACATTCCGGGCGACGCGAGTGCCTGGCGCGACGCAGGAGTGCGCGGCGCCGAGTCGCTCGCGGCGCGATTGGTCAAAGCGCGCGACGCCGCGCTGCGCATCCGCGGCCTCGCGACGCTGCGTCGCGACACGCCCGGCATGGCGCTGGGCGCCGACGCGCTGGTCTGGCGTGGCCCGGATCGCGAGCGCTCGCGCGAACTCTTCGATCGTCTCGGCTGGCAGGGCATCGCGCGCAGGGTCGCTACGCTCGCTGCAAATCGATCGCCCAAAAGCGACGTGTCCGGTTAGAATGGCGCGCGGCGGGCGGGTGCCCCGGCGCGGATCCCGCTCGGACCCTGTTCGTACCCGACCTGACGAAGGAGGAAGTCGATGGACCTCATCACGACGGTAGACGGCTGGCAGTTCCTGCTGCGCTGGTTCCATTTCCTGGCCGGCATCACCTGGATCGGCATGCTCTACTACTTCAACTTCGTCCAGACACCGTTCTTCGGCAGCGAACTCGGCGGCACCGCACGCAGCCCGATGATCCGCGGCCTGGTTCCCAACGCGCTGTGGTGGTTTCGCTGGGGCGCCATGTTCACGTTCCTGACGGGCTGGGCGATCGTGCTGTGGAAGCTGCACCAGGGCATCGATCTGGGTCAGCCCTACATGACCAAGATCCTCACGGGCGGAATTCTCGGCACCTTCATGTGGGCCAACGTGTGGTTCGTGATCTGGCCCGCCCAACAGGTGGTGATCAAGTCGGCCGAGCAGGTGGCGGGTGGTGGCACCGCGCTCCCCGAGGCGGCGGCGCGCGGGGCGCGCGCGGGCCTCGCGTCGCGCACCAACGTGTTGTTCTCGATCCCGTTGCTCTTCTTCATGGGCTCGGCGTGGCATCTACTCACGCTG
>JAGSPS010000010.1 GCA_018262315.1 Deltaproteobacteria bacterium
ATCGACGCACATCAGGAGAGCCGCTCAATAACCTGACAAAAAATAACCTGACGCCCGGCCCCGTTTAGCTTCGCACTCGGTGGAGGCCGAGGAGGCGGGTGATGGCGAAGCGCTGGACGCGGCTTGGGAGCTTGCCGCGCACGAGGTGGCCGATCCACGCGTCGGGGCCCACCGGGTAGCGGAAGCGGGGCTTTCGCGCGTCGAGTGCGCGGGCGATCACCTGCGCCACCTCCCGCGGGTCGCGTGCGCTCGCGAGCACCTTCTCGTCGATCGCCTTCTCGAGATGCTGCATCAGGGCTCGATACGCGCTGTTCTCGGGCAGCACGCGCGGCGAATTCCCCCAGATCTCGGTCTTGTAGGAGCCGGGTTCCACCAGCACCACGCCGATGTTGAAGGGCGTGACTTCGTACGCGAGCGATTCGGCCCAGCCTTCGATCGCCCACTTCGACGCCACGTAGATCGCGTTCGCGGGCTCGCCGGCATACGCCGAGTTGCTCGAGACGATCACGATGCGGCCGCTGCGCTGCGCGCGAAAGGTCGGCAGCAGCGCGCGCGTCAGCGCCAGCACGCCCCAGAAGTTCGTCTCCATCACGCGACGCGCCTCGGCGTCGGGCACGTCCTCGAAGGCGCCGCCGACCGCCACGCCCGCGTTGTGGACGACCGCATCGAGGTGTCCGCCGGCGCGCTGCAACACGGCACGGACGCCCGCCTCGACCGACGCGGCCTGCGTGACGTCGAGCTGCGTCACGTCGAGGCGTTCGGCGGCGCCCGCCGCGGCGACGGCCGCATCGAGCGGCGCGCGCTTCGCGAGGTTGCGCATCGTGGCGAAGACGTGCCAGCCGCGCCGTGCCATGGCGAAGACGTGCCAGCCGCGCCGTGCCACCTCCACGGCCGTGTGGAGACCGAATCCCGACGACGTTCCGGTGATCAATACGCTCCGCATGCGCTACGGCCGCACTACGTAGAAGGCGTTCACCGGGTGTCCGAGGTCGAGCGATTCGAAGCGCGTGAAGCCGGCGTCCTCGGCGAGCTTGCGCGCGAGATCGGTGTGGAGCCCGAGCGTGCCGAGCCCCAGTCCTCCCGGCTCCGAGAGCGCGGACGACATACAGGTGAGCACGCTGGTGCCGTACATCATCGCGGCCATTGGGTTCTTTGCGACGTTCTGCTCGTAGCTGGGCAGCGCCTTGATGTCGGCGACGAACCAGACGCCGTCGCCGCGGATGGAACGGCGGATCGAGCGGATCACGCCGCCCGGGTCGGTCATGTCGTGCAGGCAGTCGAAGCTGGTGACGAAGCCGAAGCGGCCGTCCTCAGGGAGCGGGTCGACGAGGGAGTCGTGGAACTTCGCGTTGCCGAGCCCCGCTTCCGTGCGGTTCGCTTCAGCGCGAACGAGGGCATGCTGCGAGATGTCGTAGCCGTGAAAGCGCGAGTTCGGGAATGCCTTCGCCATCGTCAGCAGCGCGGCGCCGGCCCCGCAGCCGACGTCGGCGACCTCGATGCCCGCTTCGAGCATCGCGACGACACCGGCGATGCGCGGCAGCGCGAGTGGTACGAGCAGCGCACGGAACCACGGCGCGAGACCCCGCTCGACGCTGCGCGCGCCTTCGGGACCCATCGCGTCGTAGGGAAGTCCGAGTCCGGTCTGGAACGATTCGGGCAGGCGTTCGGCGATTCCAATGACCTGCGGAAGCTGCGAGAAGTATCCGGCGCCGTTGGCGGGATGGTTCTCTTCGGCCAGCACCGCGATGCCTTCGGGCGACAACTCGAAGCGTCCCTCGCCGAGGTAGTCGAGGATGCCCGCGGCCCCCTGCTGCTGCAGCCACTCGCGCAGCCAGCGCTCCTGCAGGCCGGTGCGCGCCGCGAGTTCGACGGAAGTCGCGGCGCCGGCTTCGGCGAGGCTTCGGTACAGCCCCATGCGGTCGCCCAGGTAGATCATCGCCGAGGTCATCGCGCCGCCCAGCGCGCCGAATACCAGCTTCAGGTAGACCTTGAAGCGTTCGGGGTCGATCGGGGCCAGCGTGGGCATCGGGTACTCCTCGGGCGCGACGCGGCGCAGCATGCGGCGGCGCGGCCGGCTCGGCAACGCGCGGTACAGTGCCGCGCGTGGGCGATCCGGAGTGGGCAGGGGATTCGGTTGGCGCCGTCGAGACGCTCTCGGCGGCGGAGCAGCGCTTCGAGCGCGTGCGACGGACGGTCGGTTTCGCACTCGGTCCGCTGCTCTTCGTTGCGCTGCTGCTGTTCCCTCCGCCTGCGCCGAACGAGGCCGCCGCGCGACTCACCGCGATCCTCGCGTGGGTGCTCGTGTGGTGGCTCACCGAGGCCGTGCCGATTCCCGTGACGGCGCTGCTCGGACCCGCGCTGGCGGTCGTCTGCGGGGTCGGCACGGCGACTGAGCTGTTCGCGGCATTCGGCGACCCGATCGTGTTGCTTTTCCTCGGCGGCTTCGTGCTGGCGTCTGCGATGGTGGGTTCGGGACTCGATCGCCGCATCGCGTGGACGATCCTCGTGCGGCCGTGGTTCGCAGCGTCGCCGGCGCGGCTGCTGGTTGCCTTCGCGCTGCTCACCGGCAGCGCTTCGGCGTGGATGAACAACACCTCGACGACGGCGATGTTCTATCCGATCGGACTCGGCGTGCTCGGCGCGCTGGCGCGCCATGCCGGCCGCGCGGACGTCAAGCGCTTGCGCTTCGGCACCGCGCTGATGCTGACGATTGCCTGGGCGGCGTCGATCGGCGGCATCATGACACCGGTCGGCTCTTCGCCGAACCTGATCGTGCTCGGCCAGCTCCAGAAGCTCGCCGACACGCGCGTGCCATTCTTCCACTGGATGGTGGTAGCGGTGCCGATTGCCGTCGCGATGCTGTTCGTGATGGTGCGCTACCTGGGTTGGGCGCTGCCGCCCGACGTGCCCGCGGCGCGCGACGCTACCGCCGCGATCGCGGCTGATCGCGCGGCACTGGGCCCGCCGTCGCGCGCCGAGCGCAACGTGCTCTTCGCGTTCGGCGCGACGGTGACGATGTGGGTGGTGCCAGGGTTGCTCGCGGTCGCTCTCGGCACCGGCGCGCCACTGGTCGTGATGTTGCAGCGCCTGCTCCCCGAATCAGTCGCCGCGGTGCTCGGTGCCGTGTTGCTGTTCGTGCTGCCCGTCGACTGGCGCGCGCGGCGCTTCACGCTCAGCTGGGCGGAAGCGTCGCAGATCGACTGGGGCACGCTGATGCTGTTTGGCGGCGGACTCGCGCTCGGCGGTGCGATGTTTCGCACCGGTCTCGCCGAGGCGATGGGAAGCGCGCTGGTCGAATGGACCGGCTCCGACTCGCAGATCGCACTGACCTGCCTCTTCTGCTGGGTCGCGATCGTGCTCACCGAAACCACCTCGAACACCGCGACGGCCACGATGCTCGCGCCGCTCGCGATCGCCTCGGCGCAGGCTGCAGGCGTGAATCCCGTGCCGTCCGCGATGGCCGTCGCGCTCGGCGCCAGCATGGCGTTCATGCTGCCCGTCTCGACGCCGCCGAACGCGATCGTCTACGGCTCGGGCTGCGTGCCGATCACGGCGATGGCGCGCCACGGCGCGATGCTCGACCTCGCGAGCGCCGTGATCGTGCCGGCGGGCGTGCTGGCGGGTTGCTGGCTACTGGGGATGGCGTAGCCCGCAGTGCATCACGGCCGGGCGCTGCCGCGCACCATGGCCGTGAAGACGCGCGGACCGGGCTCCACCCAGCGCTCGCACTCGACCAGCGTGAAGCCGGCAGCGGAGATCAGTGCGTCGATGTGTCGCGTCAGGAGGCAGCCGCCGGCGACGCGCTTGTACAGCGGCTCGATGCGCCGCTGCCAGCGCGCGACACGTGGCTGGTCGCTCACGCCGTGCTCGAGAAACAGGTAGCGACCGTCGGGGCGCAGTACGCGCCGCATCTCGCGCAGCGCCGTGGCCACGTCGGGGATGGTGCACAGCGTCCAGGTCGTGACGACGCAGTCGAAGCGAGCGTCGTCGAAAGGCAGGCGGCCATCGGCCGCGCGCAACACGCGCCGCACCGGAACGCGCGCTGCCGCGATGCGGGCATCGACGCGTTCGCGCAACGCGTCGAGCGGATCGAGCGCGGTGAGTGAGCGCACGGAATCGCGGTAGTAGGGCAGGTTCAAGCCCGTGCCGAAGCCGACTTCCAGAACGTCGCCTGCGGCCGGAGCGACCGCGGCTGCGCGCAGCCGGCCGGTCGCGGGCCCACGCATGTTCCAGTCCATCAGACGCGCGAAGCCGTGGCGTTCCCAGAGGCTCATCGGGCGTCCACCCCAAAGCCGCCTGCGTCACTCGCCATCGCGAACCTCCGAGAGGGCGGCAGGTTTCAGCGCGGATCGCTCGCGCAGCCACTCGATTGCGTCACCGGTCTGTGCACGTTCCTCGTCGAGGTAGCGCGCGACGGCCTGTGCGAGCCGCGGTTCGGCGAGGAAGTGCGCGCTCCAGGTGGGTTGCGCGTCGAAGCCGCGGACCTGCTTGTAGTCGCCGCCTGCGCCCGGCTCGAAGCGGGCCAAGCCCTGACGGATGCAGTGTTCGATGCCCGCGTAGTAGCAGACGACGAAGTGCAGGTTCTTCACGAATTCGCTGGCGCCCCAGTAGCGACCGTAGAGCGCGTCGCCCTTCTGCACGTTGAAGGCGCCTGCGATCGGAACGTCGCCGCGCAGCGCCATCACGAAGCACAAGCGCGAGCGAAACCGCTCGCGTACCAGCTCGAAGAAGCGCGCGTTCAGGTAGAGCCGACCCCACGGATTGTGATCGATGGTCGCGTGGTAGAAGCGCCAGATCGGCTCGAACCAGGCGTCGGGAATCTCCGAGCCGGTGCGCACCTCGATCGCGACTCCCGCTTCCGCGACGGCGCGCAGTTCGCGCCGGACTTCCTTGCGGCGCTTGTGGCGCAGCGAGCCGAGGTAGGCGTCGAAGTCCGGCCAGCCGCGGTTGATCCAGTGGTACTGGAGGCCCAGGCGCGGGAGCCAGCCCGCGCCCTGCAGCACCGCCAGTTCGTCGTCGCGGCAGAAGTTCACGTGCGCGCCCGAGAAATCGTTGGCGAGCGCGAGATCGCGGAGCGACGCCGCGAACCTCGCGAGCCAGGCGGCGCGATCTTCGCCCGGCGCCACCAGGAAGCGCGTGCCGCCGACGGGCGTGAAGGGCACGCCGACCAGCAACTTCGGGTAGTAGCGGATCCCGGCGCGCTCGGCGGCGTCGGCCCAGCCATGATCGAAGACGAACTCGCCTTCGCTGTTGCCCTTCACGTAGAGCG
This sequence comes from Deltaproteobacteria bacterium, assembly GCA_018262315.1. Lineage (GTDB taxonomy): Bacteria > Myxococcota_A > UBA9160 > UBA9160 > PR03 > PR03. The sequence goes on from JAGSPS010000010.1 coordinate 5,270, forward strand.
GACATGCAGCGAGGATGCGATCGCCGTCGCGCGCGACGAGCGGTCGCGCGAGCCACCCGCTCTCCGCACCGACCGCCTCCGACTCTTCGAGCGACGCGAGCCATTCCCATTCGAGAAAGGGCGAGTCGTCGCCGACGAGAGCGTTCCACGACTCGCGCGGGAGCGAGCGGACTCCGTCGGCCAACTCGAGGTTCTTCACGCGCGCAGTCTAGCCGCTCGCCTTCGCCGCTCGTCGGGGACGCGCCGCATGTGCTAGCGAGGCTGCGCGCGCGACGGGAGCGCTGGGATGAGCGGACGCGTGGCAGTGGTGGTCGGTGTCGGCGCCGAGGCGGGACTCGGTGCGCGGCTGTGCGTGCGCTTCGGGCGCGAGGGATTGCACGTGTTGGTCGCGGGACGGACCGCGGATCGCATCGAGCGCGTGGCGGCGTCGATCCGCGGGGCGGGCGGCGCGGCCACCGCAGTTCCCACCGACACCACGCGCGAGGCCGACGTGCTGCGGCTCTTCGAAGCCGCCGATGCGATCGCGCCGGGCGCTCTCGCGCTGGTCGCGTTCAACGCCGGCAACAACCAGATGCACGACTTTACGACGATGGAGGCCAGCTTCTTCGAGAACGCCTGGCGCGTGGCGTGCTTCGGCGGCTTCCTGGTGGGGCGCGAGGCGGCGCGCCGGATGGGCCCGCAAGGGGAGGGGACGATCCTGTTCACCGGCGCGAGCGCGTCGCTGCGCGGCCGGCCGCCGTTTGCGGCGTTCGCTGCGGCGAAGGCGGGGCTGCGCGCGGTGGCGCAGTCGATGGCGCGCGAGTTCGGTCCCAAGGGGGTGCATGTCGCGCACGTGGTGATCGACGGCGGGATCGCGGGGGAGCGGCTCCAGCGCTTTGCCGAGTTCGTGCGCGCGAAGGGAGAGGACGGCCTGCTCGATCTCGACTCGATCGCGGACACCTACTGGATGCTGCATCGCCAGCACCGCACCACATGGACGCACGAGCTGGATCTGCGGCCGTTCAAGGAGCCGTTCTAGAGATTGCGCGTCCCTCGCCGCGTCGCCGCTATCCTCGGCGGCGATGGCCGACCCCGAGGGACCGAAGCGACCCGAAGCCCCGCACGAGGCGCCCGTGCGCGAGCGCGGCGTCGCGACGCAGACGCGCCCGCGCGTGCAGCGGCCGCCGCGCTTCAAGGTTCTGCTCTACAACGACGATTACACACCCATGGAGTTCGTCGTCGCGCTGCTCGAGCAGGTGTTCGGCAAGAGCCCCGCCGCCGCGACCGAGCTGATGCTGTTGATCCATCGCAGCGGGATGGCCGTGGCGGGCGTCTTCGTGCTCGAGGTGGCCGAGACGAAGGTCGCGACCGTGCACAACCTGGCCGAGCAGCGCGGCTATCCGCTGCGAGCTGGCGTGGAGAGGGAGTAACCCGTTGGCCGGCATCGGGCGCGAACTGGAACTCACCATTCAGGCGGCATTCCGCGAGGCGGTGAGCCGGCATCACGCATACGTGACGGTCGAACATCTGCTCTTTGCGCTGGCGCACGACGCGCGCGGCGCCGAGGTGTTGCGAAACGCGGGCGCCGACCTCCCGGCGCTCAAGCTCGCTCTCCAGCGCTTCTTCGACGAAGACGTCGAGAAACTCGAAGACCCCAAGGCGCAGACGCTCCAGACGCTCGCCTTCCACCGCGTGATGCAGCACACCCTCCAGCACGCGGAGAGCGCGGAGAAGGACGAGATCGAGGCGGGCGATCTGTTGGCGTCGATTCTTCAGGAGCCCGACTCGCACGCCGTCGAGTTGTTGCGCGCGCAGGGCGTCTCTCGACTCGACGTGCTGCAATACATCTCGCACGGCGTTTCGAAGCTCGGCGCGGTGCCCGGCAACGCGGGGTTCCGCAATCCCGGGATGCCGGCGGGCGGCGTCGATGCGGACGAGGCCGGCGTTCCCGCCGATCCGCTCGCTGCCTTCGCCAGCAACCTCTGCGAGCGCGCGGCGGCGGGTGCGCTGGATCCGCTCGTGGGTCGCGACGCCGAGATCGAGCGCGCCATCCACATCCTCGCGCGGCGCCGCAAGAACAACCCGATCCTCGTCGGCGAGACGGGCGTCGGCAAGACCGCGATCGCCGAGGGGCTCGCGCAGCGCATCACCAGCGGCGACGTGCCCGACGACCTGCGCGACGCCGAGGTCTTCGCGCTCGACCTCGGCGCGCTGCTCGCCGGCACGCGCTACCGCGGCGACTTCGAGGCGCGCTTCAAGGCGCTGATCCACGCCGTCCAGCAGCGCCCGAAGCCGATCCTGTTCATCGACGAGATCCACACCATCCTCGGCGCCGGCGCGGCGTCGGGCGGCACCGTGGACGCGTCGAACCTGCTGAAGCCGCTGCTCCAGTCGGGTGAGCTGCGCTGCATGGGATCGACGACCTATCGCGAGTACCGCCACTTCGAGCGCGATCGCGCGCTCGCGCGGCGCTTCCAGCGCATCGACGTGACCGAGCCGTCGGTCGCCGACACCGTGAAGATCCTCGAGGGCCTGCGCGCGCGCTACGAAGCGCACCACGGCGTGAAGTACACCAGCATCGCGCTGAAGGGCGCCGCCGAGTTGGCCGCCAAGCACATCACCGATCGCTTCCTGCCGGACAAGGCGATCGACGTGATGGACGAAGCCGGCGCCGCGGTGAAGCTCCGGAAGGGCAAGTCGCGCGACGCAGACAAGCGCACCGTCGGGCTCGGCGAGATCGAGGCGACCGTCGCGCGGATGGCGCGGATTCCGGTGGCGCGCGCGTCGGCGAGCGATCGCTCGCGACTCGAGCATCTCGAGGACGATCTGAAGAAGGTCGTGTTCGCGCAGGACGAGGCGGTCGCGGTGGTGGCACGTGCGGTGCGCCGCGCGCACGCGGGGCTTTCCGGCGTGAACCGGCCGATCGGCTCGTTCCTGTTCATGGGTCCGACGGGCGTCGGCAAGACCGAGTTGGCCAAGCAGCTCGCGAGTTGTCTCGGCGTCCCGTTCCTGCGCTTCGACATGAGCGAGTACATGGAGAAGCACGCCGTCGCACGGCTGATCGGCGCGCCGCCCGGCTACGTCGGCTACGACGAGGGCGGCCAGCTGGTCGAGAAGGTCCGCAAGCAACCCTACGCGGTGTTGCTGCTCGACGAGATCGAGAAGGCGCACCCGGATCTCTTCGACATCCTGCTCCAGGTGATGGACCACGCGACGCTCACCGACAACCAGGGACGCGAAGCCGACTTCCGGCACGTGACGCTGATCATGACCTCGAACGTCGGCGCGCGCGACATGCAGGCGAACGCGATCGGCTTCGGCGACGCGCGCCGCGGCGACGGCAAGAAGGACGCGGAGAAGCTGTTCAGCCCCGAGTTCCGCAATCGCCTCGACGAAATCGTGACCTTCCGCACGCTCGACCGCGCCGTGATGGAACGCGTGGTCGAGAAGTTCATCGCGGAGGTGGGGGTCCAGCTGCGCGAGAAGAAGGTGACGCTCGCGCTCGCGCCCGCCGCCCGCGCCTGGCTCGCCGAGAAGGGCTACGACGTGAAGTTCGGCGCACGGCCGCTGGCGCGCGTGATCCAGCGCGAAGTCAAGGATCCCATCGCCGACGCGGTGCTGTTCGGGGCACTCGCGAAGGGTGGCCGCGCCCGGGTCGATCTCGGAGACGACGGCAAGTTGCGCTTCGAATACGAGGCGAGCGCGGGCGCCGCAGGCGCGACGCGGCGGAGCACCAGCGAGCGCAGCGATCCGGAATGAGCGGGTGCGTCGACATCGCGCCGGTGCGCGCGTACCTGCTGGAGCTCCAGGACCGCGTTTGCGCCGCGCTCGAAGCCGAGGACGGCGGCGCGCGCTTCCGGGAGCAGTGCTTCGCGTCCGAGACCGGCGGGCTCGCGCGACCGCGTGTGCTGGAAGGTGGCGCAGTGATCGAGAAGAGCGCCGTGCATTTCACGCACACGGTTGGCAGGGCGCTGCCTGCGGCCGCCACCGAAAGGCGACCCGAACTCGCCGGGCGCGCCTATGAAGCGGCGTCGGTCTCGGCGATCGTGCACCCGCGCAATCCCTATGTGCCGACGTCGCACCTGAACGTGCGCTGTTTCGTCGCGCGCGGCGGCGAACCCGTCTGGTGGTTCGGTGGCGGTTTCGACCTGACGCCGTACTACGGCTTCGAAGAGGACGCCGTGCACTGGCATCGCTGCGCGCGCGAGGCCTGCGCGCCGCTCGGTCCCGACGCGTACCCGCGCTTCAAGAAGTGGTGCGACGAGTATTTCCATCTGCCGCACCGCAGCGAGCCGCGCGGCATCGGCGGGCTCTTCTTCGACGACCTCGACGAGGCCGGCTTCGAGCGCTGCTGCGCGTTCCAGCGCAGTGTTGGCGACCACTACCTCGCCGCGTACATTCCGATCATGCAACGCCGCAAGGCGACGCCCTACGGCGACCGCGAGCGCGAATTCCAGCTCTATCGCCGCAGTCGCTACGCCGAGTTCAATCTGCTCCACGACCGCGGCACGCGCTTCGGCCTGCAGTCGGGGGGTCGCGTCGAATCGATCCTGGCCTCGATGCCGCCGCTCGTGGCCTGGCGCTACGACTGGCATCCCGAACCGGGAACACCCGAGGCGCGTCTCTACAGCGAGTTCCTGCGCCCACGCGACTGGCTCGCCGAAGCCGACTGAGCAAGCGCGCCGAGCCCCGCGTTCGAGCTGGCAGCCCGGGGCGATTTGTCGGCTAGAATGCGCCGGCTTTTTCCGAGGAGGTGTTCCATGGCAACGGAATCGGGTGGCTCACGAGTCGTCGCAGCGGTCGTGACGGCCGTCGCGTTGGTGATCGGCGCCTGGATCGTCGGCACCGCGATGGATCGGCAGACCGTGCAGGTTGCGGCGGTCGCGGGTGCGCTCGGCGAACTCGACGACGCGATCCGCGCGGGTGACGGCGGCGCGCCCGGGCGGCCGCGCGCCGAGGGGCCCGCGCTGCCCGATCCGGACAAGCGCTACACCGTCGATGTCGGCAGCGCGCCGATCCGCGGCGACAAGGACGCCAAGCTCACGATCGTCGAGTTCAGCGACTTCCAGTGCCCGTTCTGCAATCGTGTGAATCCGACGCTCCTGCAGCTCCTCCAGGCCTACGGCGGCAAGGTGAATGTTGCGTTCAAACACCTGCCGCTGAACATCCATCCCGACTCACCGGCCGCGCACGCGGCAGCCGAAGCCGCCCATCGCCAGGGCAAGTTCTGGGAGATGCACGACAAGATCTTCGCCAACCAGCGCGAACTGAAGCCCGAGAAGTTCCGCGAATACGCCAAGGAGATCGGGATCGACCTCGCGAAGTTCGAGAAGGATGTCGCGTCGCCCGACATGAAGAAGCGCATCGACGCCGATTCGAAGGAGGCCAGCAAGCTCGGTGTGTCGGGCACGCCCGCCTTCTTCATCAACGGCAGGTATCTCTCCGGCGCGCAGCCCTTCGACAGCTTCAAGAAGATGATCGACGAGGAACTCGCCAAGGGTTAGCGGGCCGGGCCGCGCCGCAGCTGCGTAGAATCGTTGCTGCGAGCCGCGCGGGCGGTGGACTCGTCCGAAACGTCCTCGGCGGGCGAACACTTGCAGCTTCGCGGCGAGCGCTGGTAACCGCCTGCGGATTGTTTCGGCCGAGTCCCCCGCCCGCGCTCGGTACGTGGCCTTCACCTGCAGACGTCTCGGAACCGTTGGCAAGTAGCGGGGGCCGGACGTTCGGCCAGAACAATCCGCAGGCGGTCTCGAAGCCCCAACGCGAAGCTTCGAAGCCCGTCCGCCGAGGACGTTCTGGACGAACGTCCCGCCCCCCACGCACCGATCACGTCCCTCAGCCGCCGAGTGGCTGCGCGCTTTGATTGCGGTGCCAGCGGCCGCGGGCGAATACGGTGCCGACGATCGCTACGCGCGCGATGTGGTCGAAGACCAGCGCGACCCACATCCAGACGACCGGCATGCCCGCGTGCGAGAAGGCCCACGCGAGCGGTACGCGGAACGCCCAGTTCCCGATGGCTGCTGCGAGCAGCGGCGAGACCGTGTCGCCCGCTCCGCGCAGCGCGCCCGAGAGCGTGAAGTGCAGGCCGAGCAGTGGCTGGGTGAGCGCGAGCGTCAGCATGAACGGGCCGAGTTCGGCGAGGACGCTCGCGTCGTTCGTGAAGACGCGCGCGAGCGGCTCGCGTCCGAACACGAAGACCACACCGAGCACCAGCGAGACCGCGACGGCAAAGCGCGCGGCGCGCCAGCCTGCGCGCACGGCGCTGCGCGGGTCGGCCGCGCCGAGCTCCTGGCCCACCATCGTGGCGGCCGCTACGGCGAAGCCGATGCCGGGGATCCAGGAGAACGACATCATGCGCACGCCTACGGTGTAGGCGGCGATCGCCGACGAGCCGTAGTCGCCGAGCATCCGGAAGTAGTCGAGCAGCGCGAGATTCAGGACCAGGCGCTCCAACACCGCGGGCGCGGCGATGCGACCGACCTCGACGAGATTCACGCGCGACGAAGCGACGTCCCGCCGCGCCAGCGCGAGCGTCGCGCGCGAGGCTCCCCGCCGCGAAGCCGTCGCGAGCAGCACCACCGCCACCGCTTGTGCGCACAGGGTGGCGATTCCGGCGCCGGCCAGCCCCAGCCTGGGGAGTCCGAAGGGTCCGAAGATCAGCGCGTAGTTGAGCGCCGTCTTCACCGAGGTCACCACCACGGCGACGGCGAGCGGCGTGCGTGTGTCGCGCAGCGCGCGGAAGCCGCACTCGAGCGTGATCGAGACGGCGAAGAGCAGCGTCGACGCCATCGTGAAGCGCAGATAGGGCAGCGCGGTCTCGATCACGTCGGGTTTGGCGTTGAGCAGCGCGAGCAACAGGCGCGGCGCGCTGAGCACGCTGCCGGCGAGCAGCGCGGCGACCGCGAGTGAAATAGCGAGGCAACTCGCGAGCGCGGCGCGGGCGCGGGCCAGATCCCCCGCGCCGATCGCGTGCGCCATCAGCGCCACGCCGGCGAAACCGATCGCGAACAGCACCGCCTGCGAGAGCAGGAAGATCTGCGTGACGTAACCGACCGCGGCGAGCGAAGCGGATCCGAGCCGGCCGAGCATCGCGATGTCGATCAGCGACACGGCGCTGGCCAGCACCTGGGACAGGATCACCGGCCAGGCGAGGCGCCAGATCTCGCGATCGGTCGCGAGCGCGTCGGCGCGGCGCAGCGCGGCGGCGTGTCCCGCGACGGCCGCGGCGGGAATCGCGGGCGCGGACTCCGGGTCGTCGGGCTCGGCGACCTCGGTGGCGTCGTCGCGGTCGCCTCTGCCGCTCTCGACGCCCCACCGTTTCGAACTCACTTCGCGGGGTCTTCTCGGCAGTCTGCGGAACTCGTGAACTGGCGCAACTCGGCGGGGACCTGGAAGACGACGCCTTCGTCGACGAGCGGGAGCGACTCGACCCGCGTCTCGGCGCCGCCGAGTTCGCGCAAGCGCGCGACGACTTCCTGCACCAGCAGCTCGGGCGCCGATGCACCGGCCGTCACCGCGACGCAGCGCGTCCCGGCGATCCAGCTCGGATCGATGTCCGCGGCGGTCTGCACCAGATAGGCGCGCGCGCCGGATTTCGCGCCGAGTTCGACCAGTCGATTGCTGTTCGACGACTCGGGGGCGCCGACCACGAGCAGCACGTCGGCGTCGCGCGTCAGCTGCTTCACCGCGTTCTGGCGGTTCTGCGTGGCGTAACAGATGTCGTCCTTGCGCGGCAGCCGGATCGCGGGGAAGCGGCGCTTCAGCGCCTCCATGATGTCGCGGGTGTCGTCGACGGAGAGCGTCGTCTGGGTGAGGCAGGCGAGATGCTCGGGATCGCGGACGGCGAGTCGCGACACGTCTTCGACGTTCTCGACGAGGTGCATGCGATCGCGCGCGTGGCCGATCGTGCCTTCGACTTCGACGTGGCCGGCGTGGCCGACCAGCACGATCTCGTAGCCCTCGTGCGCGAAGCGCAGCGCTTCGACGTGCACCTTGGTGACGAGCGGGCAGGTGGCGTCGAGCACGCGCAGCTTGCGCGTCGCGGCTGCGTCGCGCACCGCCGGTGAGACGCCGTGGGCGCTGAACACGAGCAGCGCGCCTTCGGGCACGTCGTTCGGATCGTCGACGAAGATCGCGCCCTTGCGGCGCAGATCGTCGACGACGTGGCGGTTGTGCACGATCTCGTGCCGCACGTACACCGGCGCGCCGTAGCGAGCGAGACAGAGTTCCACGATCTCGATGGCGCGGTCGACGCCGGCGCAGAAACCGCGCGGATTGGCGAGTAGGACCTTCACGGCCGCGCAACCTAGCAGCCGTCCTGGCGCGAGTCGCGGACTTTGCGGGGAGTTGCGGCGCGGGAGCGGGTGGTGCCTCGCGGCGGAATCGCCGGGCGCCTCGCGTCACCGAGTGCACGATGCGCGCTCGCGTCGTATCGGACCGCCGCGCTGGGCGCAGTGAACGCGTCACGGTGAGTGTGGCCCACGTGGGGCGGTGTACTCGCCGGACAAGCCTGTAGCAGTGGTTTCGGGCTTCGAGCACCCGCCTCCCGCGTGACCGCGATGTCGACGTCGCGCGTCTCGCGCGCCTCGCCGTAGGCCGCGAGGAGCAATCCGCCGTAGAGCGCGTGCGGAACTCCTCGCCCGCGCAGAGCCTCAGTGATTGCCAGTGCCAGGGCGATCGGGTCGTCGAGGTCCATGGTTCCGTTTGCTGCGGATCGACCGGCCCATCGCGCGGAGTTCGCGCGTCGCGCGGCGCAAGGAAATGAGCTGGCGGTCCGCCCGCTCTCGAGCCGTCGCCGCAGGTCTTCGCGAGAGATCCGCACGCGTCGAGAGTGCCGGAAGGCCGGGCCGCCATACCCACTCGCGCCGCTGGTCCCCATCCGGCCCGCGCGGTTAGACTGCACGCCGCACCGCATGACTCGCGCTCGGAGGCATCCCGATGGCCGACCTCGAATCCTTCCGCGAAGACGTCCGCCAGTGGCTCGCCGCGAACGCGCCGAAATCGCTCGTCGGCATGACCGGTGGGGATCTCGAAGGCAACTGGGGCGGGCGCAAGGCGACGTACCCGAACCCCGACATGAAGCGATGGCTCGAGCTGTGCGCCGCGCGCGGCTTCACCGCGCCCGAGTGGCCGCGCGAATACGGGGGCGGCGGGCTTTCGCGCGAAGAGACCAAGGTGCTGCGCCAGGAGCTGGCGCGCGCGAAGTTGCCGCCGCCGCTGATCGGCTTCGGCCTCACGATGATCGGCCCGACGCTGCTGATGTTCGGCGACGAGGAGCAGAAGAAGGAACACCTCCCCAAGATCTGTCGCGGCGAGATCCGCTGGTGTCAGGGCTACTCCGAACCGGGCGCCGGCAGCGATCTCGCGGGCCTCCAGACGCGCGCGGTGCTCGACGGCGATCACTACATCCTCAACGGTCAGAAGATCTGGACTTCCTACGCCGACCTCTGCGATTGGCAGTTCTGCCTGGTGCGCACCGATCCGAACGCCAAGAAGCAGGAAGGCATCTCGTTCATCCTCTTCGACATGGAGACGCCCGGCGTCTCGGTGAAGCCGATCAAGTTGATCAGCGGTTCGTCGCCGTTTTGCGAGACGTTCCTGACCGACGTGCGCGTGCCGGTGAAGAACGTCGTGTCGAAGGTCAACAACGGCTGGACCGTCGCGAAGGCGCTGCTCGCCCACGAGCGCACCATGATCGCCGACGCATTCGGCTCCGCGGCGGGCGGCGGCAAGAGCCGCGGTTTCACCGCCCTCGCGCGTGACTACCTCGATTTCGAGGACGGCACGCTCGCCGACGCGTCGCTGCGCCACCGCATCGCGCAGGTCGAGATGGACGCGCGCGCGTTCCTGCTCACCACCCAGCGCGCGCGCGACGCGGCCAAGGCCGGTCACGCGCCGGGCACCGAGTCGTCGATCTTCAAGGTCTACGGCACCGAGCTGAACCAGCGGCGGCTCGAAGTGATGCTGTCGATCGCGGGTCCGCAGGCGCTCGGCTGGGAGGGCGCCGGCTTCGACGAGCGCGAACTCGATCTCACCCGCCAGTGGCTGCGCTCGCGCGCCAACACCATCGAAGGCGGCACCAGTGAAGTGCAGCTCAACATCATCGCCAAGCGCGTGCTCGGCCTGCCGGACTAGCGGAGAAGACGATGCAGCTCGTGCTGACTGAAGAACAGGAACTCCTCGCCAAGACGGCGGGCGACTGGGTGCGCGAACACTCTCCCGTGACGCGTGTTCGCCAGCTGCGCGACACCAACGACCCGACCGGCTTCTCGCGCCCGCTCTGGAAGCAGATGGCCGAGCTCGGCTGGGTGGGCATCGTGTTCCCGGAGCAGTACGGCGGCGCGGGCATGGGCTACGCCGATCTCGCCGTGGTGCTCGAGGCGCTGGGCCGCACGCTCGCGCCCGAACCGTTCCTTTCGACGGTTCTGCTCGGCGGACAGGCGCTGCTGGTCGGCGGCAGCGATGCGCAAAAAAAGGCGTGGCTGCCGGGGCTCTGCGAAGGTGGCAAGCTGCTCGCCCTTGCGCAGCAGGAGCCGAAGAGTCGCCACGATCTGTTCCGCGTCGCGACGAGGGCGCGACCCGACGGCACGGGCTTCCGCCTCGAAGGCGAGAAGATCCAGGTGCTCGATGCACAGGTCGCCGATGCGCTGCTCGTCGTCGCGCGCAGCAGCGGCGGCGAACGCGACGCCGCGGGCCTCACGCTCTTCCTCGTGCCGCGCGATGCGGCCGGTCTCCGCGTGACGCCGCAGACGCGCATCGACCACCGCAACGCTGCGCTCGTGCGTCTCGACGGCGTGCGCGTTGGCGCCGATGCCGTCGTCGGAGCGATCGGGCAGGGCGGGGCGCTGCTCCAGCAGGTGGTGGACTGCGCGACCGTGGGGTTGTGCGCCGAGATGCTCGGCGCCACCAGCCAGGTGTTCGACGACACCTTGCACTACCTGAAAACGCGCATCCAGTTCGGCGTTCCGATCGGCTCGTTCCAGGCGCTCAAGCACCGCGCGGCGAGGGTGTTCATGGAGATCGAGCTGGCGCGTTCGGCCGTGATGGCGGTGGCGCGCGCGGCGGACGCGGGCGACGCGGATTTCGAGAAGCTCGTGTCGCTCGCGAAGGCGCGCTGCTCCGATGCCTTCGTGCTCGCTGCGAACGAGGCCGTGCAGATGTTCGGCGGCGTCGGCATGACCGACGAGTACGACGTCGGCTTCTACCTGAAACGCGCGCGTGTGGCCGAAATGACCTTTGGCGACGCAGCCTGGCACCGCGAGCGCTACGCGCGGCTTGGCGGCTATTGAGCGAGCCGACCCGCAGCGAGCGCTTTCTGCGCGCCTGCCGCGGCGAGCCGGTCGACCGGCCGCCGGTGTGGCTGATGCGCCAGGCGGGCCGCTATCTGCCCGAATACCGCGCCGTGCGCGCGGGTGTGTCGTTCCTCGAAGCATGTCAGGACGTGGATCGAGCCGTCGAGCTTTCTCTCCAGCCGCTGCGCCTCGTCGGCACCGAAGCCGTGATCCTGTTCTCGGACATCTTCATCCCCGTGGTCGGCATGGGCGTCGATCTCGAGTTCCGCCCCGGTCCGGTGATCGCACAGCCGATTCGCACCCTCGCGGACGTCGAGAAGCTCGCGGTCTCCGATCCGCGCGCCAGCGTGCCCTACGTGTTCGAGATCCTGCGCCGGTTGCGCAGCGAACTCGAAGCCGAGGAGGTGCCGCTGCTCGGTTTCGCGGGCGCGCCGTTCACGCTCGCCGCGTACCTCGTGGAGGGGAAGGGCTCGAAGGACTTCGCCGCCCTGAAGCGGCTGATGTACTGCGAGCCCGCCGTGCTGCACGCGCTGCTCGAGCGGCTCACCGAGATGACCGTCGAGTACCTGAACGCGCAGATCGAAGCGGGCGCGCAGGCGGTGCAGCTCTTCGACACCTGGGCGGGACTGCTCTCCGCCGCGGACTACCGCGAGTGGGTCCTGCCGACACATCAGGCGATCGCGCGGCGGCTGAAGCGCGCTGCGGCGCCGCTGATCCTCTACGTGAACGGCGGCGCCCATGTGCTCGATGCAATGGCAGAATCCGGCGCGGACGTGCTCTCGCTCGACTGGCGCGTGGAGCTCGCCGACGCCGCTCGACGCGTCGGACGGCGGGTCGCGCTGCAGGGCAACCTCGACCCGTGCGCGCTGGCTGCGCCGCCCGCGAGGATCGCCGCGTGGGTGCGCGAACTGCGCGACGCGGGTCGTGCCGCCCGCGGCCACGTGCTGAATCTCGGGCACGGCTGTCTTCCCGAGACGCCTGTCGCGGGCGTGCGCGCCTTCACGGACGCGGTACGCGCTCTCACATGACGGACGTCGAGTGCATCGTCGTTGGCGCCGGCATCGCGGGCCTCGCCGCGGCCGCGACGCTGCGGAGCAAGGGGTGCGCCGCGGTCGTGCTCGAAGCCGGTGCGCGCGCGGGCGGCAGCGCGTGGAGCGAGCGCATCGACGGGCATCTCGTCGAACGCGGACCGAATACGTTCCGCGTCGCGCCGGCGATGGACGAGTTCGCGCGCGAACAGGGCCTCTCGCCGCTCTTGCTGAAGGCGTTGCCTGCGAGCGGCGAACGCTTCCTGGTGCGCGGTGGCCGACTGGTGGCGGTGCCGATGGGCTTGGTCGCCTTCGCCCGCACGCCCCTGCTCACGCGCGGCGGCAAACTGCGACTGCTCGCGGAACCCTTCGTGCGCGGCAGCGACGCGAGCGGCGAGTCGGTCGCAGAGTTCGCGACGCGGCGCTTTGGCGGTGAAGCGCGCGATGCGCTGATTGCTCCGTTCCTCACCGGCGTCTACGCGGGCGACGAGCATCAACTCGGCGCCGAAGCCGTGTTCCCGAGTCTGGTCGCCGCCGAACGGCGCAGCGGCTCGGTCGTGCGCGGGCTGCTGGCGCAGGCGTTTCGCGGCGGTCCGAAGGCGCGCGCCGGAACCTGGTCCGGCGCAGCCGGGATCTCGTCGCTCACCGACGCGCTCGCTGCACCGCTCGGCGACGCGCTGAGGCTGTCCGCGCGGGCTTCCGCGATTGCCTTCGAGAATGGCGCCTATCGCGTCGAAATTGAAACGGAATCCGGTGCGCAGACGGTCCGTTCGAAAGCATTGGTGCTGGCGCTGCCCGCGGATCCGGCGTCGCGCTTGCTCGGCGCGCTGGATGCGGAGGCTGCGAAGGCGCTGGGCTCGATCGAGTCGGCGCCCGTCGCCAGCGTTGCGCTTTCGGTGGCGAGCGACGCGACGCGCGTTCCAGTGCGCGGCTTCGGCTATCTCGTCCCGCGCGGCGAGGGCGAAGTGCTGCTCGGGTGTCTCTTTTCGAGTCGGCTCTTTGCGGGTCGCGCGCCAGCGGGTCGCGAGCTGTTGACGCTGCTGGCGGCCGGCCGCCGCAAGCCCGCCGCGATCGATTGGAGCGACGACCAGCTTCTCGCGGCGCTGCTCGCCGAGGTCGATGCGGTGCTCGGCCTGCGCGAGGCGCCGCGCGTGCTCTCGATCACGCGCTGGCCGCGCGCCGTGGCGCAGCCCGGTCGCGATCACCCGCGGCTGGTCGAGGGTGCGCGCGCGCGGCTCGCGCGCTTCCCGCGGCTCGCGCTCGCGGGCGCCCATCTCGACGGCGTCGCGTTCGGCGAGGCACTCGCGTCGGGTGCGCGCGCGGCGCGGCAAGTCATGGAGGAACGATGAGCAGCAAAGCCGATTGCATCTTCTGCAAGATCGTCGCGGGCGAAGCGGCGGCGACGAAGATCACCGAGACCGAACATGCCCTCGCGTTCATGGATCTGTTTCCCGCCAGCGAGGGTCACGCGCTGGTGATCCCCAAGATCCACTACGAGAATCTCTTCGAAGCGACGCCCGACACACTGCCCGAAGTGCACCTGCTGTCGCGTCGCGTCGCGCGCGCCATCAAGGCGGCGCTCGCACCGGACGGTCTGATGGTGTTTCAGCTGAACGGGGCGGCGGCCGGCCAGAGCGTCTTCCACTACCACGCCCATCTGATCCCGCGTACGACGGGAAGTGAATTCAAGCTGCATGGCCGTGAGCGCGCCGACGACGCACAGCTCGCCGCGCTCGCCCGCCGCATCTCGAACGCACTCGAGTAGCGACCGCCACTCCCGCGTAGCGAGCCGCATTCCCGCGCAGCGAGGCCCCATTCCCGCGCAGCGAGCCGCAGGCGAGCGGCGACCGACAATGAATCGCCGATGCCCGAACCACCGGGAACCCCGTTTCCCGCGTAGCGAGCCGCAGGCGAGCGGCGACTTCATGAGTTGCCCACTGACCGATACCTGCCTTTCGGTCAGCGAAACCGCTTGCCCCAGCGGGTGACGGGTGTGAGTGTGCTCGCATCCATCGACAGAGCCTGGGGGTGTGGCGCTGCTCGACAAGATTCGTGAGCCGGCTGATCTCCGGCGGCTGCCGCGCACGATGCTGGCGCGCGCCGCAGCGGCGCTGCGTGAAGAGCTGATTGCGCGCGGCGCAGCGCGCGGCGGCCATTTCGCCGGCAGCCTCGGCACCGTCGAACTCACCGTTGCGTTGCACTACGTCTTCGACACGCCGGCCGACCGCGTGATCTGGGACGTCGGCCATCAAGCGTACGGACACAAGGTGCTGACGGGCCGCCGCGCGGCGATCGCGCGGATCCGCCAGCAAGACGGCCCGAGCGGCTTCCTGCGGCGCAGCGAGAGCTGCTTCGACGTCTTCGGTGCGGGCCACGCGGGCACCTCGGTGTCGGCGGCGCTCGGCATCGCGGAGGCGTTGCGCCGCCGTGGCGATGCGTCACAGGTGGTCGCCGTGATCGGCGACGGCGCCGCGACCGCGGGTATGTCCTTCGAGGCGCTGAATCACGCCGGCCAGCTCGCCGACCAGGCTCCCGCGCTGCGCGTCATCTACAACGACAACGGCATGTCGATCGCGCCGAACGTCGGTGGTCTCGCGCGCGGCGGCGACGTGCGCGGCTACGCGGAAGCGCTGGGCGTGCGCTACGCCGGCCCCGTCGACGGACACGACCTCGACGCACTGGTCGATGCGCTCACGGCGATGCGCGAATCGCCGGGGCCGACGCTGCTGCACGTGCACACGCGCAAGGGCTGCGGCTTCGCGCCGGCCGAGGACGATCCCTTCCGCTGGCACGCGACGACACCTTTCGACGTCACAACCGGCAAGCGTCGCGCCAGCGCCGCGGGTCCGCCGAGCTGGACCGCCTGCTTCGCCGACGCGCTCGCGCGCATCGCGCGCCGCGATCCGCGCGTGGTCGCGATCACCGCTGCGATGCCTGACGGCACCGGCCTCGACCGCTTCGCGAAGGAATTTCCCGAGCGCGTCTACGACGTCGGGATCGCCGAGCAGCACGCCGTCACCTTCGCCGCCGGTCTCGCGGCCGAGGGCCTGCGTCCGGTCTGCGCGATCTACTCGACGTTCCTGCAGCGCGGCTTCGACCAGATCGTGCACGACGTGGCGCTCCAGGAGCTGCCGGTCACCTTCGTGCTCGAC
>JAGSPS010000395.1 GCA_018262315.1 Deltaproteobacteria bacterium
AGGCCGACAGCAGCACGACCCGCGCGCGCGCCGCCGTGATCCGGTCGAGAACGGTCTGCAGCGTGAGCACGCCGCCCGGCTCGCCGGGCGCACAGAGGAGCCGCGACCGGAGCGGGTCGTCCGGGTCGAATGCGCCGTGACCCGCGAAGTGAAGGACGTCCGCGTCGCCGAACAGGGCGAGGACTTCGTCGGGGCGGGCGTGCGTCCCGGCGAGCGGCGGGCGCTGGGCGCCTCGCCAGGCTCGACGGATGGCTGCCGCCTCGGTCTCGGCGAACGGCAGGTCGCCGGTGGGATTGATGGCTTGTCCGAGAGTCTTCGTTGGCGGCAGCGTCGCGGGGCGGCCGGCAGACGCGAAGAGCCTCAGGCTCGGCGCGAAGCGAACGGACCACCGATCCATCGCGAGACGGCCATCCGAGGTTGCCGTCGCGTGCAGGGGCAGGACGTTCAGGCCACGCCCCGGCATGAGCACCAGCGCGGTCGCGCGGCCCTGCAGTAGGCGCTCCACCAGGGGCCAGATCGCGCGGCCGAGGCGATCGCAGGTGGCCGCGACCAACGCCTGCGCGTCCGCGAGCGGCAGGCTTGCCAGATCCTGCCAAGCCGGCTGGCCTGTCGCCTTCTCGCCCTCCGCGCGACCGACCACGGTGCGGCTCACATCGCCTAGCGTGAATCCGCGATCGATATCGCACGCCCACCAGAGCTCGCCGTCGGGCGCGCGACCGACGCAGGCCGCGCCGATCCAATCCGGGTCGGCGTGCAGCGCGACGGCCGCCTCGCCGTCCGTCAGCGACTCGGCGACCTCCTCGAGCTGCGGCACCGCCTCCGCGGGCTGGTGCTGGCGCACGCGCAACAACTCGACCTCGGCGTCGAGCTCGCGCCACACGCGCTCCGCGCTCGCGAGCTCCGCCTCGAGTTGCCGGTCCACGATCTCCGGATGCTGGCGGCGGCGCCACCGGAGCTGCGAGAGGCGATCGACGGCAGCGGTGTACGCCGTTCGCGTCGCGGCGGGGAGACCCTGCGGAAGTCGGCGGCGCCGTTCGGAGACCGCTTCGAGAAAGCGCGCGCGGTTGCCCTCGAGGAAAGACCAGGCGGCGCCGGCATCGCGAGCCTCGAAGGCCGCCGTCGTCGCGATCTCGAACGCTTCGACGCGGTGCGCGGCCCATTGACGCTGGTCGTTCGGCGTCTGCAGACTCGCGCGTTCCGTCTCGAGTTGCGCGATCGCGGCCTCGAAGGCCTCACGCGCGAGCGGCCAGCGATCCTCCCGCGCCAGGACTTGGCCCTCGTGAAGCGCCTGCTGCCATGGCACGCTGCCCAGGTGCGCCTTGGCGATCTCGCGCGCGTCGTCCAGAGCCCGCCTGGCGTCGCGCGTTTCGCCGAGGAGCAGCAGGGACTGGACCAGGTTCAGCAGGTCTGTGTGCTGGCCCTTGCGGTCGCCGCCCTCACCGTGCAGCCAGGCAGCCCGCCGGTGCAGATCGATCGCCTTTCCGGGCTCGCGCGCCTTCATGTGCAACTGCCCGAGCGAGTCCAGACACGCAGCTTCGAGCTGCCGATCCTGCAGACGCACGGCGAGGCCGCGCGCCTCTTCGTACGCGTCGCGCGCATACGTCAGATCGCCCGCCGTCGCCGCCGCGTTGGCGAGGCCGATTCTGGCAATCGCTTCGGACTTCAGGTTGACGCCGCGAGTCAGGCGGATCGCCTCGGCGTACGACCGGATCGCCCCGGGGTAGTTTCCGATTGCCGTGAGAGCGTTGCCGAGGTTGTTGAAGAGCGACGCGAGATTCGCACCCGCAGGTAGCTGTCCATCGCGGAGGCGCTCGATGCCGCGCTCGAGGGTCCGGACCGCGCGAGCGGAGTCACCGCTTTCGTGCAGCGCCAGGCCGAGCCGGTCCATGAGCAAGGCAAACAGCGCGTCATCGGTGAGTTCGTTCGCACGTCCCGCGGCTTCCTCGAGCAGCGCGAGCGCCGCGGCCGGATCGCCGAGAGCGCGTCGCGCGTCCGACAAACGAATGGTGAGGCCGACGACACGCTCGGCCGCGCCATCACCTTCGCTGCGCCTGGCCGCCTCCAGAGCATGCGTCAGCGTCTCGAGGCCCGCATCGGTCTGTCCCGCCGCGATCTTCGCGCTCGCGAGAGCATTCTCATGCGCCTCGCCGCCCGGCAGCGCGACCGCGTTCTGCAGCGCCGCGAGGGCTTCTTCGGCTCGGCCGAGGCCCAGAAGCAACTCGCCACGGCATGCAAGCGCGAGGCAGAGAGTCGCCGGGTCCGCTCCACGCTCCGCCGCGGCGACGGCTCGGTCGACCCAGTACACGGCGGCTGCCGCCGAGTCGCGGTGAAACCGCGCCAGGCGCAGGCATGCATCGACGAGCCGGGGCACGTCTCCCTGCCGCTGGAACAACGCCACCGCCTTGGTGAGCTGCTGCGCCTCGCGGGGATCGCCCGCCTCGTGGAGGATGCGTGCGAAGTCGCTCCGCCACTCGGCTTCGGCGAAATGCCTCTGTCCGGACTCCATGTCCGAGAAGAGACTCTCGTACGCCGCGATCGCCGCGTCGCGCTGCCCGTCCATGGCGAGGATCACCGCCTGCCGGGCGCGCGAGTCGAGGTCCATCAACGCCGGCCGGCGTGCTGGCGAAGATAGGCCCGGCACGCCTCGATGTTCTGGCGAGTGATGTCGGCCATGTCGCGCTCGCCGGCCGCCGCCTGATCCCGCGCGAGCGTTTCGAAGATCTGGAGCGCCTCTGCGACCTTCTGCATTCCGAGGAGCGCATTGGCGACATTGCCGCGCGCCATGCGGTTGAGGGCTTGGTCGCCGCATTTCGCCGCGAGCGTCGACGCGCGCGTCGCTGCCTCGAATGCGAGCTGCGGCTTGCGCAGGTTGAGCTCGCACACCGCGA
>JAGSPS010000145.1 GCA_018262315.1 Deltaproteobacteria bacterium
CGGGATCACCGAATCCCGCGTGTGCCAGATCCACACCAAGGCCGTGGGCCGACTGCGCTCGAAGCTCAAGTCGTTGACGGAGCGCTAAAGGCGTCGCGCCGCTATTCGGAGTCCGCGCTCTTTTCGCAGCGAACGACGACGACGGTGATGTTGTCGTCGCCACCGCGTGAGTTCGCGAGGCGGATCAGGGAGTCGATGGCTTCCTGCGGATCGACGCCGCCGCAAACGGCCCTGGCGATTTCTTCGTCGCGCACGTGACCGGTGAGGCCGTCGGAGCAGAGCACGAAGACGTCGTTCTCGTCGGGCGAGAGTTCAGCGAGATCCGGTTCGACCTGCGGGCGCACACCGACCGCCCGCGTCAGGACGTGGCGTTGCGGGTGTTCGCGCGCCGCGTCGGGGCTGATCTCGCGACGACGCAGCAGCTCGCCGACCAACGAGTGATCGTCGGTGAGCTGCCGGATGCGCTCGCCGCGCACGAGATAGGCGCGGCTGTCGCCGACGTGAGCGAGCGCGGCGCGACCTTCCTGGGCGAGCAGTGCGACGAGCGTCGTGCCCATTCCCTGGAGTTCCGGGCGCCTGCGCGCCGTCTCGTGCACTTCGCGATTCGCCGCGATGACGGCATAGCGGAGTTTCTCGGCGAGGCTCGGGGCCGCGCCTTCGAGCGTTCGCACCGTGCGCAGCGCGGCTTCTGCCGCGAGTTCGCTCGCGACCTGCCCCGCCACGTGACCGCCGAGACCATCGGCCACCAGGTAGAGCCCGATCTCGGGCGCCAGCGCATAATGGTCCTCGTTGGCCGCTCGACGGCGACCCACGTCCGAACCGGCTGCCGCACGCAAAATCATCGCTGCTCCTCTCGGTTCTGGCCCCGCTCTCCATCGGCCGGACGCCAGCGCGGTGGTAGCATCGAAAAAGCGTTCAATCGCAGGCGTTGCCCCGTCGATAGGGACCAGCGACAACCTGCAAAGAGAGACGGGCTCGAGCCGCGCCAGGGGACCGGGGGGACCATGCCGAAGACGATCCTTCTCGCCGATGACAGCGTCACGATCCAGAAGGTCGTCGGGATCAGTTTTGCGAACGAGGACGTGGTCCTCGTCACGGTCGACAATGGCGACGACGCAGTGCTGCGCGCCAGGGAGACGCGACCCGATCTGGTTCTCGCCGACGTCGCCATGCCGGGCAAGGACGGCTACGAGGTCTGCAACGTGATCAAGACCGATCCCGACCTCCGGCACGTTCCCGTGCTCCTGCTGTCGGGCACCTTCGAGAGGTTCGACGAGGACCGCGCGCGGACCGTCGGTGCCGACGGTCACATCACCAAACCCTTCGAAGCGCAGGCGCTGGTGGATCGCGTGAACCAGCTGCTCGTGCACGCCGAAGCGGCGCGTCCGATCGGCGGGGGATCCGACACCACGGTGCTGGTTGCCGAGCAACCGTCCGCGAGCGGCGACGCCTTCGACTTCTTCGACGAGGAGTTCGCCGAGACGGCGCCCGCGGCAGCGGCTCTCGTGACCCCGACGCCGCTCCGCGTCAACGAAGCCGCCAGCTTCCCCGCGACGCCGATCGAACTCGAAGCCGCCGCCGACTACGACCTCGCCGAGGCCGTCGCGATCGCGAGCTTCGACGAGGAGCTCGATCCGCCCGCAGCGGCCGGCCACGCGACGGTCCTCTTCGACGTGGAGCCGCCGCCGAGCGCGCAGAGCGCGCCCGAGTCGTCGTTCGGCGCGAGCAGCCGCAGCGAAGCGCGCACCGAAGCGCATTCCGCTCCGGCCGCGACGCAACTGCTCGACCAGGACGAGGCAGCGTTCTCAGCGCCGATCGCCGCGACCGCGACGAAGTTCGAAGAGCCCTTCGACTTCGGCTTCGAGGACGATTCCGAGCCCGTCGCAGCCGCGGCGGATCGGCAAGAAACGGCCGCCAGCGGGCCTTCCTTTGCCGCCGCGGCCGAACCCGCCGAGGAACTCTTCGCGGCCGAGATCGAAGCCCCCATCGCGCCGCCGCCGGTACCGGTGAGCGAGCCGGTGCGCGTTGCAGCGAACGACTCGGCTGCCTCGGGCGCGCACATCGAATCGCTGCGCCAGGAACTGCACCAGCACCTCGAGAAGGTCGCGTGGGAAGCCTTCGGGGATCTCTCGGACCGCATCGTGCGCGAGACTCTTTCGCGCATCGAAGCGATCGCCTGGGAAGTGATCCCGCAGATGGCCGAGACGCTGATCCGCGAAGAGATCCGCAGGCTGCAAGACAGCGAGTAGCCCCGGCTCCCGCCCCGGCTAAGATCGGCGGCCTTGCCCGCCGAACTCGCCAAACGCTTCGATCCCAAGCCGGTCGAGACACGCCTCTACCAGGCATGGATGGACCGCGGCCTCTTCCATGCGCCGACGGACGGCACGCGGCCGCGCTTCTCGATGGTGATCCCACCGCCCAATGTGACGGGATCGCTACACCTCGGCCACGCGCTCAACAACACGCTCCAGGATCTGCTCGCGCGCCACAAGCGACTGCTCGGCTTCGACGTGCTGTGGATGCCCGGCACCGATCACGCCGGTATCTCGACGCAGGTGGTGGTCGAGAAGGACCTCGCCAAACGCGGCAAGACCCGCCACGACCTCGGACGCGAGGCCTTCGTCGACCAGGTCTGGGAGTGGAAGGCGAAGTACGGCGCGCGCATCGTCGAGCAGCTGCAGGCGCTCGGCGCCTCGTGCGATTGGGAGCGCGAGCGTTTCACGATGGACCCCGGCCTCTCGCGCGCGGTGCGGGAAGTGTTCGTGCGGCTCCACCATCAGGGCCTGATCTACCGCTCCGAGTACCTGGTGTCCTGGTGTCCGCGCTGCACGACGGTGCTCTCCGATCTCGAGAGCCCCTACAAACTCGTGAACGGAAAGCTCTACCGGATTCGCTACGAACTCGTCGGCGGGAGCGGCGCGATCGAGGTCGAGACGACGCGCCCCGAGACGCTGCTCGGCGACACCGCCGTCGCGGTGCATCCCGAGGACGAGCGCTGGAGCCGCTTCATCGGCAAGCGCGTGCGGCTGCCGCTGCTCGGTCGCGAGATCCCGGTGGTCGCCGACACGTTCGTCGATCGCGAGTTCGGCACCGGCGCCGTGAAGGTGACGCCGGCCCACGACCCGAACGACTTCGAGTGCGGTCGCCGCCTCGGCCTGCCCGCGATCAATATCCTGCACCCCGACGGCCGTCTCAACGAAAACGCCGGCCCGTACGCGGGCCTCGACGTCGCGGAAGCACGCAAGCAGGTCGTGGCCGATCTCGACACGCAGGGGCTGCTCAGCGGCGTGCGCGACCACCCGCACGAGGTGCCGCACTGCGACCGCTGCGACACGCAGGTGCAGCCGCTGCTCTCGGAGCAGTGGTTCATGCGCATGGCGCCGCTCGCCGCGCCCGCCCTCGCCGCCGTGCGCGAGGGCCGCGTCGCGCTGCATCCGAAGAGCTGGGAGAACACCTATTTCCACTGGATGGAGAACATCCGCGACTGGGCGATCTCACGTCAGCTCTGGTGGGGTCACCGGATCCCGGCCTGGCAATGCGCGGCGTGCAGCGAGTGGACCGTCAGCGTCGAGGATCCGAGCCACTGCGCCCACTGCGGCAGCGCCGAGATCGCCCAGGAGAGCGACGTGCTCGACACCTGGTTCTCGAGCGCGCTGTGGCCGTTCTCGACGATGGGTTGGCCCGACGAGACTGCGACGCTGCGCCGCTTCTACCCGACCGACGTGCTCTCGACGGCGCCCGACATCCTGTTCTTCTGGGTCGCGCGCATGATCATGATGGGTCTCCATTTCACCGGCGAACTGCCCTTCCGCCACGTCTACCTGCACGCGCTGGTGCGCGACGAGCAGGGCCGCAAGTTCTCCAAGTCGAAAGGCATCGGCATCGACCCGCTCGACGTGATGGCCGTCTACGGCACCGATGCGATGCGCTTCACGCTCACCTCGCTCGCCGCCCAGGGCCGCGACATCCGCTTCGGCATGCAGGTGATGGAGGGTGGCCGCGCCTTCGTGACGAAACTCTGGAACGCGGCGCGCTTCGCCCTGATGAATCTGGCGGACTACGACCCGGGCGCGCGCGCCGGCGAAGCCTCGCTCTATGATCGCTGGATCCGCCATCGCATGGATGTGGCGATCGCCGACGCCCACGCCGCACTCGACGAGTTCCGCTTCAACGACGCCGCCCAGATCCTCTACCACTTCGTCTGGGGCGAACTCTGCGACTGGTACATCGAGCTGGCGAAGCTCGCCTTCCAGGGCGGAGACGAGCAGCGCCGACGCACCGCCCAGGCGACGCTCGTCGCGGTGCTGCGCGGGGCGCTCACGGCGCTGCACCCGATCATGCCGTTCGTGACCGACGAGATCGCTGCCTCGCTGCCCGACGCCGACGGACGCTTCCTGATGGAGGGACGCTACCCGGAGCGCGGCGGGCCGCTCGACGCCGAGTCGGCACGCGAAATGGACACGCTGGTGGACGTGGTGACGCGCATCCGCCAGGTGCGCGGCGAACTGGAGCTTCCCCAGCCGACGCTCGTGGGCGTCACGTTCCCGAGCGCGGCGGAACCCTTCGTGGGCCGCCACGCCGCCGCGATCCGCGCGCTCGCGCGCGCCGCACAGCCGCGGTGCTCGGACGAGCCGCCCTCGCCCACGGCTTCGGTCGTGCTCGTGCAGGGCTGGTCGCTGCGCGTCGAACTCGACGACCCGCGCTTCGTCGCCGACGAGCTGCGGAGGCTCGACAAGGAACTCGTGCGCATCGACAAGGATCTCGTGCTCACCGCCAGGAAGCTCGACAACCCGAACTTCGTCGAGCGCGCCCGGCCCGAAGTCGTATCCGCCGAACGCGAAAAGTGCGCGCAGCTCGAGAGCGAGCGCAACACCGTCCAGGATCGCCTCGCGAAACTGCGCCGCGCCGCCGGCGGCGCGGCGTGACGGCGCCGGCGCTCCCGGCGCGTTCGTCGTGGCTGCCGTTGTTGGAGCGGGCGCTCGTCGAGGACATCGGTCCGGGAGACGTCACCTCGAGCGCGGTGATCCCCGCCGCGATGCGCGGCCAGGCCGTCGTGGTGGCGCGCGAGCCACTCGTCGCGTGCGGGCTCGAAGTCACAGAGGCCGTGTTCGCGGCGGTCGATGCAAGCCTCGAGGTGCAGCGCGAATGGAGCGAGGGCGAGGCGCGCGAGCGCACCCTGCCGCTGCTGCGCGTGCGCGGCTCGCTGCGCTCGATCCTCGTCGCGGAGCGCACGGCGCTGAACTTCCTCGGCCGCCTGTGCGGCATCGCGACCTTCACGCGGCGCTTCGTGCGCGCCGTAGAGGGCAGCGGCTGCCGCATCGTCGACACGCGCAAGACGCTCCCCGGCTGGCGTGTACTCGACAAGTACGCGACGGCGGTGGGCGGAGCCGAGAACCACCGCATGGGCCTCTACGATGCAGTGCTGATCAAGGACAACCACATCGAAGCCGCGGGCAGCGTCTCCGCGGCGGTCGCCGCGGTGCGCGCGACGCTGCCGCCGCATCTGCGCGTGCAGGTCGAGGTGGAGTCGGAGGCGCAAGCCGAGGAGGCGCTCGCGGCGGGCGCCGAGTGGCTGCTGCTCGACAACCGCTCGGTCGACGAACTCCGCGCGATGGCGAAGCGCTTCCGCGATCGCGCGCTGCTCGAAGCCTCGGGTGGCGTCACGCTCGAGAGCGTACGTGCCGTCGCGGAGACGGGCGTACACCGCGTCTCGATCGGAGCGCTCACGCATTCGGCGCCGAGCGCCGACGTCGCGCTCGACGTGGTGCGGGGCGCCGTGTGACGGAAGGCGCGGCGCGGATCCTGTCGGCGCTGCGCGGCGCGGGCGAAGCAAGGCTTTCGGGCGAAGCGCTGTCGGCGCAACTCGGCGTCTCGCGCGCACAGATCTGGAAGCACGTCGAAACGCTGCGGGCGGCTGGCTACCAGGTCGAAGGCGAAGCGGGTGGCGGCTATCGACTGGCCGCTGCGCCCGATCGTCTCTACGCCGAGGAAGTGCAGCCGCGCCTCGCCACGCGCTGGCTCGCGCGCCGCTTCGTCTGGCTCGACACGACCGACTCGACCAACCGCGTCGCCGCCGATCTCGCGCGCGAAGGCGCCGAGCACGGCACTACCGTCGTGGCCGAAGGCCAGAGCGCCGGGCGCGGGCGGCTCGGCCGCGCCTTCTTCTCGCCACCCTACGCGAACCTCTATACATCGATCGTGCTGCGGCCGAAGCTCGACACCGCGCGCGCGCCGACCACGATCCTGGCCGCGGCGATCGCGGTGGCCGACACGATCGCCGCCTTCGCGGGCGATCCAGATGCCGTCGAGATCAAGTGGCCGAACGACGTGCTGCTCGGCGGCCTCAAGACCTCGGGGATCCTGATGGAGATGGGCGCCGAGGCGACGCGTGTCCGTCACCTGATCCTCGGCATCGGCGTCAATCTGAACGTCGCGCGCGAGAGCTTTCCGGAGGAGTTCCGCGCACTGGCCACCAGCCTCGCCTCGCATCGCGGTTCGCTCGTCGATCGGGTGGACTTCGCGGCCCGGCTTTACGATAACCTCGAAGCGGTCCTCGACCGGCACGCGGAGGGGGGCTTCGAGGCGCTTCGACCCCGCTTCGAGGCGCGCTTCCGAATGCGGGGTCGCCGGATCCGGGTGCTCGATACAGTCGTCGGGGGCGGAGTCACGAGCGAGGGAACCGCGACCGGCATCGACGCGGACGGCGCACTGCTGGTGGAGCACGACGACGGGAGCCAGGAGCGCGTGGTGGCGGGCGACGTGACGATCGCGAAGGACCTACAGCGATGAGTTCCAGCGTGCTGCTCGCGATCGACATCGGCAACACCAACGTCACGATCGGCACCTTCGAGTACCGTGCGGGCCTCGGGCGGCTCGGCGAGCACTGGCGCCTGTCCACACACCGCGAGGAAACCTCCGACGAGCTCGGCGTCACGCTGCGCGCGCTCTTCGACCAGGCGGGCATCGCCCCGCGGCGCGTCGAGGACGTGATCATCGCGAGCGTCGTCCCGCCCACGCTGCCGATCTGGGAGCGCGTCGCGACGAAGCTCTTCGACCGCGAACCCCTGATCGTCGGCCCCGGCATCAAGACCGGCATGCCCGTGCGCTACGAGAACCCGCGCGAAGTCGGCGCCGATCGCATCGTCAACGCCGTCGCCGCGCACGACCTGATGGGCGGTCCGGTGATCGCGGTGGACTTCGGCACGGCCACCACGTTCGACTGCGTCTCCGAGCGGGGCGAGTACATGGGGGGCGTGATCTTCCCGGGCGTCGTCGTCGCGATGGAGGCGCTGTTCTCGCGCGCCGCGATGCTGCACCGCGTGGAACTCGCGCGGCCGCGCGCGGTGATCGGCAAGACCACCACCGAGGCGATCCAGTCGGGCATGCTCTTCGGCTACGCCGGCATGGTGGACGCGATGGTCACGAGGATCCGCGGCGAGCTGGGCGCCACGGCCAGCGTGATCGCGACCGGTGGACTCGCCGGCCGCATCGCCGGCGAGAGCGCGACGATCGAGCGCGTCGAGCCCTTCCTGACGCTCGAAGGACTGCGCCTGCTCTTCGAGAAGAACCGCATGCCACGGGACGCAACGCCACGCAAGGAGAAGTAGCGCCATGAAAGACGTCGCAGCCGCGGACACCCGCAACTTCGCGCTGGTCGGTCACTCGACCGACGGCAAGACGTCGCTCGGCGAAGCGATCCTCTGGAAGGCAGGTGCGATCGCGGCGCTCGGCAACGTGACGGCCGGCACCGCCGCGCTCACCACGCTGCCCGAGG
>JAGSPS010000146.1 GCA_018262315.1 Deltaproteobacteria bacterium
CGCGCGAGCGCGAGCGCGACGAGCGGCGTCCACGGCAGCAGGCCCAGCACCCAGATGCGGAGCAGATAGCTGGCGTCCTTCAGATGGCCGCGATCGGTGCCCGTCACGCGGCTCGCGAGTTGCACCTCGAGGAACCAGTCCAGGATGCGCGAATTGCCGTGCACGATCAGTGCGTACCACGGCACACCAATCACAGCGAAGAGTGCGAAGCCGAGCGCGACGCCGCGCCACGGGAGGCGCGCGCGATCGCGGACACAGAGGGCGAAGGCGAGCCAGACGCTCGCCGCGACGAGCAGCGCGATGGGCCCCTTGGCGAGCATCGCGACACCGAGCAGACCACCGGCGGCGGCGGCGAGCGCAGGCGAACGCCGCGTCGCCGCACCGAGCATCGCGACCAGCGCGGCGGTCAGGAACAGCAGCTGGAAGAGGTCGGTCGCGAGTCCACGCGAGAGCGCGAAGGGCAGCCCCGACGTCAACAGCACGAGCGCCGCCGGCAACGCCCACGCCGGATCGGCGAAACACCGGGCCGCGCGGTACACGACGAGCGCCGTTGCGACCAGCGCGAGTTGCTCGACGAAGCGACCGCCAAATTCGGTCGGACCGAAAAGCGTGTAGCCGAGCGAGGCCGCCCAGTAGGTGAGCGGCGGCTTGTCGAGAGACGCGGGACCAGCCAATCGCCGGTCGCCCACATCTCGCGACCGATCGCGAGGTAGCGCGCGTCGGTCGAGTCCAACGCGCCCATCCGGCCGAGACCGGGGACCAACAGCAATACGCCGAAGGCCAGTACTGCGATCGGGCCCGCGGCGCGCTTCAACGCAGGTGCTCACGTCGTCTGCCGGAGTCGCCGCCGCCGTGGGCGCTGCCGACGCTTAGTGCCGCACGGTGAACCGCCGTCTCGACTGCGAAGTCCACCACGCAGACCCCCGGACGCTCGATGCTGTCCCATCGACGTGCGCGCGGCAATGACGTGGCGCCGGAAGCGGAGTGCAGGGGCGAGCGAAGTCGATGAGGTCGTGCGAAGTTTCTCGTCCGAGGGGGTCCATGCAGCGCAGCGAGTCGCGCATTCTGACGACGCACGCCGGCAGTCTGCCACGCCCGCGTGCGCTGGTGGATCGCTTCGTGCGCGCGAGTCGCGGGGAAGCCGTCGACGCGGCGGCGCAGGATCGCGACGTACTCGCCGCCACCGAGCGCGCGGTGGCGCAGCAGCTCACCTGCGGTGTGGACATCGGCAACGACGGCGAGCAATCGCGCGAGAGCTTCTTCACCTACGTGCGCCACCGCCTGAGCGGCTTCGGCGGCCAGGCGCAGCGACCGCTGATGCGCGACCTCGCGCTGCATCCGGGCTTTCTGGAACTGATGCTCCCCCACTATACGCGCGGTTCGGTGAGCTTGCTGACGGCGCCGAAGGCGGTCGGCGCCGTGCGCTACCAGAACCGTGCGCCGCTCGATGCCGATCTCGCGCGCTTCGCGGCCGTCGCGGCGGCGCAGCCGCAGCGCTTCGCCGAGACGTTCTGGACGGTGCCGTCGCCCGGAATCGTGGCGTGTGCGATGCAGAACGAGCACTACGCGTCGCTCGGGGAGTACGTGGACGCCGTCGCCGCGGCGTTGCAGACCGAATACGAGGCCGTCGCCGCCGCGGGTCACGTACTGCAGATCGACGCGCCGGATCTCGCGATGGAGCGCCACACGCTCTTCGCCGACCGCCCGGAGCAGGAGTTCTTCGACTTCGTCGACGCCACCGTCGCGGCGCTCAATCGCGCGCTCGCGAAGATTCCGCCCGCACGCGTGCGACTGCACGTGTGCTGGGGCAACTACGAGGGACCGCACACCTGCGACGTGCCGCTCGCGTCGCTGCTGCCGCACCTGGTGCCCGCGCGCGTCGGCGCCATCGTGCTCTCGATGGCGAATCCGCGTCACGCCCACGAACACCGCGTGCTGGCGCGCCAGGCGCTGCCCGCGTCGTGGCTGCTGATCGCGGGTGTGATCGACACCACCACGAACTACGTCGAGCACCCGGAGGTAGTCGCGGAGCGCATCGAGCGGGCCGCGCGTGCGATCGGCGATCCGCACCGCGTGCTCGCCGGCACAGACTGCGGCTTCGACACGGCTGCGGGCATGGGGCAGGTGGCGGACGACGTGGTGTGGGCGAAGCTTCGCGCGCTGCGGGCCGGTGCGGAGCTCGCGAGCCAGCGCCTGTTGTGACCGCGTCGTGACGTTTCGCGGTGTCGCGCTGCGCCTCGTGGCGGTGATCGTCGTGGCGACCGCGCTGCCGGTCGCCGCGCTGCGCTTCGTGCCGCCCTTCACGACCGCGTTCATGCTCGCGCACAAGTGGCCGCTGGCGCGCGCCGGCGACGCCTGCGACGACATTCTCTACGAGTGGGTGCCGCGCCGCGCGATTGGACGCAACGTGTTCCGCGCCGTGATCGCGGCCGAGGACCAGCGCTTCGCCGCGCACCACGGCTTCGACTTCGACGCGATCGGGGACGCCATCGAGGACCGCGACGCCAACGGGAACTCGCGCGGCGCGAGCACGATCTCCCAGCAGGTCGCGAAGAACGTCTTCCTCTGGCCGGGACGGAGCTTTCTTCGCAAGGGGCTCGAGGCCTGGCTCACGATCTGGATCGAGGCGGTCTGGCCGAAGCAGCGGATTCTCGAGGTCTACGTGAACGTCGCGCAGTTCGGTCGCTGCACCTTCGGGGTCGGCGCGGCCAGCCGTGTCTTCTTCCGGAAGCCGAGTTCGGCGCTCACGCCGGGCGAGGCAGCCCTGTTGGCCGCCGTGCTGCCCAATCCGACCAAGCGCCGCGTCGATCTGCCGTCCAGCCGGGTTCGGTCCCGGGCAGCCTGGATCGCGCATCAGGCCGGCCGCGTCGAGCTCCCGGACTGAGCAGCCGGCGCGGTGGTCTGCCGCGGATCCTCGCGGCGCCTTCCAGCGCGGATGAGGATCCCGCGATCGCTCGAGCTTGTCAGGGCACGCGATGCCCTCGACGATGTCGACGTCGGCCGGGGCATCCACCGATCAGGTCTCGCGCTCGGCACCATCATCAGCGCCGCCAGCATTGCAATGCGCACTGAAACTCTCACCTTGCTCGGGAACGCTCAGCCCGAGATGCGAAGCCAGGCCTGGAAGAGGCGCTTCACGCGCGGCGTGAGCCGCGTCCGCGTGTAGAGGCCGGCGGTCGCCTTGATCGCCTCGGCCTGCGTGGGATAGGGGTGGATCACGTTGGTGAACGCGCCGAGTCCGACGCCGTTCACCATCGCCACGGTGAGTTCGCTGATCATCTCGCCCGCGTGGGCGGCGACGATCGTGGCGCCCAGGATCTCGCCGCTGCCCTTGCGGACGTGGATCTTCACGACGCCCTCTTCCTCGCCGTCGGTGACGGCGCGGTTCGCCTTGGCGATCGGCACCTGGTAGGTGTCGATCGCGATGCCGCGCTCGCGCGCATCGCGCTCGTAGAGGCCGACGTGCGCGATCTCGGGATCGGTGTAGGTGCACCACGGCATCACGAGCGACGAGAGCTTCTTGCGGCCGAGGAAGAGCGCGTTCTGGACCACGATCTTGGCGGCGGCGTCCGCCGCGTGCGTGAACTTCCAGTCCATGCACACATCGCCCGCGGCGTAGATGCGGCGGTTCGCGGTGCGCAGGCGATCGTCCACTTTCACGCCGCGGCGCGCGTCGAACTCGACGCCCACGGACTCGAGTCCGAGACCGTCCACGTTCGGTGCGCGGCCGGCGCCGACCAGGATCTCGTCGACGACGATCTCTTCGAGGCGCTCGTCGCGCACGAAGTGGAGGACCTTCTCGTCGCCCTTGCGCGCGACCTTGCGGATCGCGGCTCCGAGCACGAGCTCGACGCCCTCGCGCACCAGCACGTTCTGCACGATCTCGGCCGCGTCGGGATCCTCGCGCGTCAGGATCTGGGGCGCGAACTCGAGCAGGCTCACACGCGAACCGAGCCGGGAGAACGCCTGGGCCAGCTCGCAGCCGATCGGGCCGGCTCCGATCACCGCGAGTCGCTTCGGTCGTTCGGTCAGCTCGAAGACCGTTTCGTTGGTGAGGTAGCCGGCTTCGGCGAGTCCCTCGATCGGCGGCGCGGTGGCGCGCGCGCCGGTCGCGATCACCGCCTTCTTGAAGCGGAGCGCGGTGCCATCGACGTCGACCGTACCCGGACCTGCGAATCGTGCATTGCCGAAAAACACGTCCACGCCGAACTCGCTGCGGTAGCGCGCCGCGGAGTCGTCGTGGCTGATGCGTGCGCGGATGCGTCGCATCCGCTCCATCGCCGCGCCGAAGTCGGGCAGCAGATCCGGAGATACGCCGAGACCCAGTTCGCGCGCCATGCGCGCTTCGTGAACGCGACGCGCTGCGCGAATCACGGACTTCGAAGGTACGCACCCGACGTTGAGACAATCGCCTCCCATCAGGTGTCGCTCGACCAGCGCGACGCGGGCTCCCAGGCTCGACGCCACGAGCGAGGTGATGAGTCCGGCCGTTCCGGCACCGATCACCACCAGGTTGTAACGCCCGGACGGCTTTGGGTTCATCCAATCGGACGGATGGATGTTCGCGACGAGCGCCTCGTTGTGGCTGTCGCGCGGCAGTACGTGAACGGGATCGGACATCGATGAGTCTCCGGGCCGGGCTCACAGCCGGGCAGCGAGTGAGAAAAGAGCAAGGCGGTGTCGGCCTGCTAGCCGACCGTCGCCTCTGCGAGCGCCCGGCGCGCGATCCGGGTCACGAGCACGGTGACGAGCGCGGTGGCTGCGAGGCCGACCCCCCATGACAGGTAGTAGCCGGCTCCCCGCTGCACTTCCCCGCCGCCCGCGAGCGCAGCCACCTCGCCCACGACTTTGCCCGAGTAAACATAGAGAAGTGTCCCGGGAAGCATGCCGAGCGAGGCGACCGCGTAATCCCAGAGCCTGACGCGCGTGAGTCCGAGTGCGTAGTTCAGCAGATTGAACGGAAAGACCGGCGACAGCCGGAGCAGGAAGACGATGCGACGTCCTTCGCGCTCGACCGCGCGGTCGATCGCGGCGAAGCGCGCATCGCCCTCGACTCGCCGAGCGATGCTGTCGCGCGCGAAGTAGCGCGCCACCAGGAAGGCCGCGATCGATCCGAGCGTCGCGGCCGCGAACACGAGGAGGGTTCCCTCCACCAGCCCGAAGATCGCTCCGGCGGCGAGTGTCAGCACGGACCCGGGGACGAAGGCGACCGTTGCCAGCGCATACCCCACGACGAACGCCGCCGGACCCCACGGACCGAGGTCTTCGACCCAATTCGCGAAGCGTGGCACGTAGGCCCCCACCTCGCGTCCGAGTGCGATCACTGCGACGAGCGCTGCCACGGCGAGGGCGATCTTCCCGTACGGAATTCGCGACCCCACCGGCTCCCGCGCTGTCTCTGCAATCACCTGGGTTTCCTCCTCACTCATCGTCCGGCTCGCGCGTAGTTCCTCGAGCGGACACCCTGAAAATACGGCCGCGCGAGTGATTTCGTTACCGCAGCGGGACTCGTGTCACTCAGCCCTGGATGGCGGACTCGCTGGACGGCCCGCCACGCGGAGCATGCTGCGAATCAGACCCTGAGTTGGTTACACCTGCGCTTTCGACGATCTCCCTGCACCGGGGGCGCCGGGATGGCTCGCGAACAACGCGCGCAGCCGCTCGACCGCCGCCGCATCGCCCACCACGAGCAACTGATCGCCGCTGCGCAGCGTCTCGCCGGGCAGCGGGCTCGGGATCGTCGCCTCGCCGCGCCGCACTGCGACGATGCTCGCGCCGGTGCAGCTTCGAATCGCGAGTTCTTCGATCGAGCGACCGGCCGCCGGGCCGTCCGGCACCTCGACCCACTCACTCGCCGTTTCGCGCAGGATCTCACCGAGCCACGGGTCGAACAAACCCGCTGCCGGGCTGCGCAGCGCCTCGTAGCCCTGATCGCGCAGTTCCCCGCTGAAGCGCTCGACGGCGTCGCCGGGGATGCCCAGGCTGCGCAGCACGGCGCCGAGCATGTCGAGGGTGGCCTCGTACTCCTCGGCGACGACGAGCGATGCGCCGAGCGCGTAGAGATCGTCGACCTCCTTCACGTAGCGCGTTCGCACCACGATGTGCGCGTGCGGCGCGCGTGCCCGCACCAGCGCGGTGGCCCGGCGCGTCGCCGTCGGATCGGAGATCGCGATCGAGACCACGCGCGCGCGATCGACGCGAGCCGTCTCGAGGATGGGTGGGCGCGTCGCGTCGCCGAACACGATCGGCTCGCCGGCATTGCGCGCGGCGCCGATCGTGTGCGGGTTGGATTCGATGATCGCGTACGGCACGCCCGCGGCGCGCAGGCCGCGCGCCAGCGTGCGGCCGGTGAGGCCGAAGCCCACGAGTACGACGACGGGATCGCTCCTGCTCTCCGTGCCACGTTTCGCTGCGCGCTGGATGCGATCGGCGCCGCGCGTCGCGAGATCCGCGAGACGGGGTGCGGCGGCGACCAGGAACGGCGTAGCGAGGAGTGTGACGATCGAACCCGCCACGAAGACCTCGTGCAGTCGGTCGTCCAGCAGACCGGCGCTGGCGGCGGCGGCGGCGAGTACGAACGAGAACTCTCCCGTCTGCGCGAGGCCGAGCCCCGTGCGCACGGCGGTGCGCGTTTCCTGTCGCGCGACGAGACTCACGGCCGCGATCACGACGCCCGCCTTGATCCCCAGCACCGCGACCACGTACGCCAGCACCGCGGGCGCTTCGTTGCGCAGCACGGCCGGGTCGAAGAGCATCCCGACGCTCGTAAAGAAAACTGCCAGCAGTACGCCACGCAGCGGCACCAGTTCGGCCTGCACCTGATGTGCGTAGTGTGACGAAGCGAGCGCCACGCCCGCGGAAAAGGCGCCGACCGCGAGCGTCAGGCCCATGTGCTCGGCCGCGACCGCCGAGCCCAACGCCAGCAGGAACGCGAGCAGGCTCATCAACTCGCTCGAACGCAGCGCTGCGACCCGGTACAGCAGCCAGGGAAAGAAGAGGCGCGCTGCGATCACCAGCACCCCGAGCGCCAGCACCGCTTTGCCCAGCACCCACGCGATCGGCAGCGCCGACGCGGGCACTTCGCCGGCCAGGATCGGCACGCCGATCAGCATCGGGACGATGCAGAGATCCTGGAAGAGCAGGATGCCCACGGAGAGCCGCCCGTGCGGCGTGTCGATCTCGCGGCGTTGCGCGAGCAGTCGCATCACCAACGCCGTGCTCGACATCGAGACGAGTCCGCCCAACACGACCGCAGTGCTGGGCGCGACGCCGAGCGCCGTTGCGATCGCGGTGACGGCGGCGATCGTGAGCCCGACCTGGGCCGCGCCGGCCGCGAGGGTCGCGCGGCCGAAGCGGCGCAGCGCGTCGAGCGGAAGTTCCAGCCCGATCTCGAAGAGCAGGAACACGACGCCCAACTCCGCGAGGCCGCGGATCTCCCGCGCGTCGCTGACCACGCCGAGTCCCCCCGGTCCGAGCAGCGCTCCCATCACCAGGAAGCCGCCGATCGCCGGCAATTGCAGGCGCTCGAAGAGCGCGACGCCCAGCGTGGCGATCGCCACCACGATCACCAGCTGGAAGAGCAGTTCCGATTGGCCCACGCGACCCACCATAGCGGTCCGTCAGGCGCGATCGGCGCGGCGAGCCGAGCGAAGCTAGGTTCGCGCCCCTCCGATCCGTTCCGAGCGCCCTCTGCGAAGGAGTCTGCGATGCATCCGTTCCGCTTCGGCGTCCAGTGCGCGAGTCTGCCGTCCGAGGGTTTCGCCGCGCGCGTGCAGCGCATCGAGGCGCTCGGCTACTCGACGCTGTTCTGCCCCGATCACTTCTCGCCGCAGTGGGATCCGACCGTGCTGCTCGCCGGCGTGGCTGCGGTGACTACGCGTTTGCGCGTCGGCTCGCTGGTCTACGGCGTCGACTACCGCCATCCGGTGATCTACGCCAAGCAGGCGGCGTCGCTGCACCTGCTGTCGCGCGGGCGCCACGAGTTCGGCATCGGCGCGGGCTGGATGGAGACGGACTACGAGCAGGCCGGCATCAGCTACGACTCACCCGGCACGCGCATCGAGCGGCTCGAAGAGACCCTGCAGATCGCACTCGGCATGTGGAGCCGGGACACCTTCTCGTTCGCGGGCAAGCACTACTCGATCAAGGACGTGCCGAAGGCGGGCACGCTGCCGGCCGGCGAACGGCCGCGGATCCTGGTGGGAGGCGGCGGCAAGCGACTGCTTTCGGTGGCGGGTCGCTACGCGGACATCGTCGGCATCAACCCGTCGCTGCCCGAAGGCAAGGTCACCGCGACGACGCCC
>JAGSPS010000396.1 GCA_018262315.1 Deltaproteobacteria bacterium
CCATCAGGGCGATCCCGATCGCGCCGCTGCAACCGTCGATCATCTTCTGGAGGGTGGGCTCGAAACTCATGCGTCACCTCGTCGCAGCCGCCCGAGCCATCGCTCGAGGGTGCGCAGTACGTCGTCCTGGCGCCGGCCGCTGCGCGGCGCCTCGTCGTCGGGTGCGAGCGACGCGCGGATCGCGCGCGCCGCGTTGCGGTCGCCCTGTCTTTCGAGCAGCGACGCCATCGTGCGCGTGCGGAAGGGCGACCCGAGCGCTGCCGGATCGGCCTCGGGCCCGAGCAGCTCGGATTCGCGCATCGCCTCGAAAGCGACCTCGTTGGCGTCGTGCATCGCTTCGGGTTCGGGACTCGCGTCTTCGAAGGCGCGATCCAACTCGGCGTCTTCGATCCCGCCGATCTCGAACGCCGACACTTCGTGTTCGTGCGTGCCGCTGATCAGCGTCGCCAGTTGTCGACGCGCCTCGGTGTCGCGTCCGAGATCGAGCAGAGCGAGCGCGACGGCTGCGCGTGCGGCGGGCGATCCGGGGTCGAGCGCCGACGCCTCCCTGGCGGAGCGCAGCGCGGCCTCGGGATCGCCGGCGCGGCGCTGTTGTTCGGCGAGCGACGCGAGCGCAGCCGCGCCCGTCGGCACGCCGCTCGGCTGCGCTTCGAGCTCCAGCTCCAAGTTCGGCCCTCCCTCCGCGGCTCTGCTCATCGCCGTCGTGTCCCCGGCCCGCCACGCGGCAGGATCTCGGCGGGCGTCAGCGAGACGATCTCCGCCTTGCCGAGTTCGCGCACCGCGATGAAGCGGACCTGCTCGTCCCTGCGCTTCTTATCGACACGCAGCGCGTCGAGATAAGCCCGGCGCGGCAGATCGGGCGGCTCGGTCGGCAGCCCGGCCCGCTGGAGCAGGGACTCGATGCGGTCGGCGACCCCGGTGGGGGCCAGACCCAACGCCTCGGAGCGGCGCGCGGCAAAGACCATTCCGATCGCCACCGCCTCGCCGTGCAGCAGCTTGCGGAAGCCGAGCAGCGTCTCGATCGCGTGGGCGAGCGTGTGGCCGAAGTTCAGGATCATGCGCAGATCCGCCTCGCGCTCGTCCTGCGCGACGACTTCCGCCTTGATCTGGCAGGACCGCTCCAGCACGTCCAGCGTGGGATCCGTTTCGAGATCGAGCACCCGCTCGATGTCGCGTTCGAAGCGCGCGAAGAGCGCCCCGTCGCGGATCACGCCGTGCTTGATCACCTCGACCAGCCCGTTTGCCCGCTGCCGGCGCGGCAGCGAGCGCAGCGTCGCGACGTCCATCCACACCAGGCGCGGCTGGTGGAAGGCGCCGACCAGGTTCTTCCCGCGCGGCAGGTCGACGGCGACCTTGCCACCGACGCTCGCGTCGGCCATCGCGAGCATCGTGGTCGGAACCTGCACGAACGGGACGCCGCGCAAGAAGGTCGCGGCCAGGAAGCCCGCCAGATCCCCGACCACGCCGCCCCCGAGCGCGACGACGGCCGTGCCGCGATCGGCGTCGAAGTCGAGCATCTCTTCGTAGAGCCTGGCCACGACGCGCAGGCTCTTGCTGCGTTCGCCGTCGGCGACGACCACGCGGCGGCTCTGGATCCCCGCCCCACGCAGCGAGCGTTCGAGCCGCGCGCCGTAGCGACGTCCCACCTCCGGGACGGTGACCACCACGGCGCGCCGCGCCCCGCTGGACTCCGCGATCGCGGCGCCCGCCTGGTCGAGGATGTCTACGCCGATGCGGATCGCGTAGCTGCGATCGCCGAGCGGAACCTGCACCGCGCGCATCGCCCTCCCCTGTTGCTCCGCTGCGTCACCGAGCACCTGCAGGACGCGATCGGCCACCGCGTCGATGTCGCCCTCGTCCACGTCCACGACGCGCGCCGAGCGCGCGTACTGCGCCGCGCGCGCTCGCAGCAGTTCGCGCATGCGGGCGAGGCGCCCCGCGGTGTCGAGACCCGCGAGCAGCGGGCGCCCGCGCGCGTCGCCGATGCGCGCGAGAAGCGTCTCGGGGCGAGCGCGCAGGTACACGATCGTCCCGCTCGCAGCGAGCCGCGCGACGGCGCCGGGTTGCGCAATCGCCCCGCCGCCGAGTGCGACGATCGCGGGCCGGCCCGCCACACGCTCGATCGCCGCCCGTTCGAGCGCTCGAAACGACGGCTCGCCCTCGTCCGCGAAGATCGCGGCCACGGACTTGCCGGCGACGTCCTCGACCAGCGCGTCGGTATCGATGAAGGCACGGCCGAGTCGCTGGGCGAGACGCTTGCCGACGGCGGACTTTCCCGCGCCCATCATGCCGACGAGCCAGAGCGTGCGCGCCATGGCGCCAAGCATAATGGAAAGGCGGGGGAAGCCGAAGCTTCCCCCGCCCCACGATCACCCGAGGTCGTGCGTCAGGCCCCGGACTGCGGACTCACCACCACCGAGGGCTGCACGAAGATCAGCAGCTCCTTGCGGCGGTCGCGCACGCCGTGGTTCTTGAAGGCATTGCCGAGAACCGGCACCTTCCAGAGGAAGGGCACGCGCGATTCGTTCTCGGCGGTCTCGATCACATAGATGCCGCCGAGCACCAGCGTCTGGCCGTCCTTCACCAAGGTCTCGGTCTTCGCCTGGTTCTTGGCGATGGCCGGCGAACCGGTCGGCGTCTCGACGCTGTTGTCCGGCGCGTTGCGGGTGACCTCGATGGCCATGATGATGCTGCGGTCGGCCGTGATGTGCGGCGTGACCTTCAGCGACAGCACTGCGTCGATGAACTCGAGCTGGGCGTCGCCGTTCTCGAAGGTCTGGAACGGAATCGACACGCCCTGTTCGATCATCGCCTCGCGGTTGTCGAGCGTCACGACGCGCGGGCTCGAGATCACCTTGGGCTGGGAGCCGGCGCCCCACTCGAGGCCGATCTCCTGCGAGAAGTCGAGGCTGGCCTCGACGACGCGCGCTTCGATCATCACTTGCGGCGTCTGGGTGTCGATCGCCTTGGTGAGCGCCGTCGCCTCGTCGATCACCGACGCGATGTCCTTGATGATCACGGTGTTGGTGCGCTCGTCGACGTCGACCGTGCCGCGCGGCGTGAGCAGGCGCTTGACCAGCTTCTGTACTTCCTTCACGTTGGCGTAGTTCACCGGCTGCAGCTTGACGACGAGATCTTCGAGCTTTTCCTTGGCGCGCCGTTCCTGGAGCCGCGCCTCGTCCTCGGACTTGAGCGTGTCGCCGGGCGCGATGCGCAGCACGTTGCCCACGCGCACGAAGCCGAGGCCCTTGGTGAGCAGGATCACGTCGAGCGCCTGGTCCCAGGGTACGTCGACCAGACGGATCGTCACGTTTCCGGCAACCTCGTCGCCGGCGATGATGTTGAGGTCCGACACGTCCGCGATCAGACGCAGCACGTCGCGGATGTCGACGTCCTTGAAGTCGAGCGAGATGCGACGGCCGGCGTATTCCTTGCCGTCGAGCAGACCGCCCTCTTCGAGCACGGCGATGGTGTCGACGCTCGGATCGGTCGCTCCGGGCGGCTGCGTGGCGAGCTTCGCCGGACTTGCGGACTGCTTGGCTGCCGCGACCGCCTTCGTGGCTGCCGCCGCCGGCTCGTCCGTGCTCGCGACGGCCGCGGGCTCGGTCTTCACCGGCTCGCTCGCCTTCGCGGGCGCTGCGGGCTTCGCCGCGACACTGGACTGCGGCGCACGCGCTGCTTCGGGCTGCGCGGCGGCCGCTGCACTCGCAACCGGCGCGGGCGCTTCGCCCTGTGCCGCCGCGATCGCCTGCTCGACCATCGCGCCGCCGCCCAGCGCGACGACGATGCCGTCCGCCACGGGCATGATGCGGCGCTGGTCGAACGCCCTGGCGTCCGGCGCGTCGAGCACGACGCGCACCTTCTTCTCGTGCGCACCGACGCGGATCCGCTGGACCTGCTGCGAGTCGATCTTCGTCACAGCCGGTGCGGTGCTCGACGACACACCCGAGAGATCGAGAACGAGCCGCGCGGGGCTGCCCACCATCACCGACGATTCGACGCCGGCGACGGTTCCATCCGTGCGCAGGCGCACGACGGTGCCGTCGGGGGAACCCTGCGGCTCCACCGCGATGAGCTTTGTCGCCACCTTCGTGGGCGCAGACGGCGCTGCTGCGGAGGGCGACGCGCTCTGCACCGGGCCGGCGGACACGGCCGCGGGCTCTCCCCACGCGCTCCGGTCTTCGCCGGCGGACGCCTTCGACGTTCGCGTGGCAGCCGGACGGACGTTGAGCAGCAGGCGCTCCCCGTCTCGTGTCACATCGAAGTCGGCGTCGGCCGCGAGGGTCACCTCGAGACGTGTGGCCGTCTTGCCGGACGCCGCCTGGAACTCCGCGAGCGACACTTCCTCGACGAGGCCGTCGAAGACCGTCTTCTGGGATTCCGCGGCGCCGATCGCGACGCCGGCGAGGTCGACGACGATGCGGCGGGGCCGCTCGGCACGCGAGGCCTCGTAAGGCGCCTGTGCCATCCCGTCCAACGCGATCACTCGCGTGTCGCCGTTGCGTTCCACCGCGAGCCGCGAGAGCGACTTCGCGAAGGCGATTGGCGAGATTGTGGTTAGCGCCCACAGTCCGAGGAAGGTCCCCGCGACCGCGACGATGCTACCGAGTCGTGCGCGATTGGTGCCGAACATCGATCCTCACCCTCCCTGGACCTTGGAGCGAACTCGCATCTCGATCTCCTTGCTGGTCGCTGCGCCGAGGTAATCGACGTAGGTCTCACGAACCAGCATGGTGGTATCGCCGATGCGAATCACTTGACCTTCGTTCTTTCCGATCGGGGTGCCTTCTTGCACCACGTAGCCGCGACCCGAGGGGTCGGTCACGAGCGCCCGCGGACGCTGCGTTCCCCACACCACGGCCACGACGGAGAGCTGCGACAAGTCGAACTGCTCGAGAGGCCCGCGCTCGTGCTTGGTGAGCCGCTGGGCCTCGTCGAGGACGAACGAGCGGAACGGGTCGCGCTTGTTGGTCGCGTCGTAGCCGTAGTCGCTGGCGCCCGAAACCAGGCCGGAGCCGTCTTGCGCCGTCGCCTGGTCGGAGGCGGCCGGACCCGCCTTGCGCTGCGCAACCGCCAGCGGCGC
>JAGSPS010000397.1 GCA_018262315.1 Deltaproteobacteria bacterium
TCGCGCGCCGGGGCTCCATGGGATGGAGCAGGTACTCGGAATCTCGTAGCTCTCAGCAGAGTTCTTCGACCACCCGCAACAGGTCGAGCGAAGAGACGACCCCGACCAGCACTCCCTTCTCGATCACGAGCAACCGGTGGATGCGCCGCTCGCGCATGATGTTGGCGGCGACGGCGACGCCCGTATCGCGGCTCACCGAGTAGACGCGCGGCGTGAGGACGTCGGAGACGTGCTGCGAAGACGGCGCCACGAGCGTCCTACCGAGATCCGCGTAGTCCTCGACGCTCGAAAAGAACTGACCGGCATGGGCGACGGTGTCGGGGTGCGCCGCCTTGCGCACCAGGTCGTTCTGGGAAACGACGCCGATCACGCGTCCTGCTGCGTCCACCACGGGCGCTCCCGAAACGGACTTGCTCGACAGGATCCGTTGCGCCTCGACGAGCGACTGATCGGGTCTCAGCGTCACGACATCCGGGTTCATCAGCTCGGAGACGCGGCGAGGTCGAACGGCCATCGGGATCTCTCCGAATCAGACGTCTTCGGGAATGCAGAGGCCCCGCCAGCCTAGCAGCCGACGGGGCCCCATTGGTTCCGGTCTCGACGATCAAACGTCGTAGTAGAGTTCGAACTCGTGCGGGTGCGGCCGCAGGCGCATCGGATCGATGTCGTTCTCGCGCTTGTAGTCGATCCACGACTGGATCAGATCCTGGCTGAAAACGCCCCCCTGGAGCAGGAACTCGTGATCGTTCTCGAGTTCCCGCACGGCCTCGTCGAGGCTGCCCGGCATGGTCGGGATGCCCTTCGCCTCCTCGGCAGAAAGCGCGTAGATGTTCTTGTCGAGCGGATCCCCGGGGTGGATCTTGTTGATCACGCCGTCGATCCCCGCCATCAGCATGGCGCCGAATGCGAGGTACGGGTTGCAGGCCGGATCCGGGTACCGCACCTCGACGCGCTTCGCCTTCGGGCTCTGCGAGTAGGTCGGGATGCGGCACGACGCGGAGCGATTGCGCGACGAGTAGGCCAGGTTCACCGGCGCCTCGTAGTGCGGCACGAGCCGCTTGTACGAGTTCGTGGTCGGGTTGGTGAACGCGGCGAGCGCACGCGAGTGCTTGAGGATTCCGCCGATGTAGTGGAGGGCCATCTCGGAGAGACCGCCGTACTTGTCGCCCGCGAAGAGCGGCTTGCCGTCCTTCCACAGCGACTGGTGGGTGTGCATGCCCGAGCCGTTGTCCATGAACAGCGGCTTCGGCATGAAGGTCGCCGTCATGCCGTGGCGGCGCGCGACGTTCTTCACCACGTACTTGTACTTGAGAACCGAGTCGGCCATCGCCACCAGCGTGTCGAACTTCATGTCGATCTCGGCCTGGCCGGCGGTCGCGACCTCGTGATGATGGGTCTCGATCACGATCCCCATGCGCTCCATCTCGAGGCACATCTCGGTGCGGATGTCCTGCTGCGTGTCGTGCGGGGGAACCGGGAAGTAGCCTTCCTTGTGACGGATCTTGTAGGCGAGGTTGCGACCGTTCTCGTCGGAATCGGTGTTCCACGCGGCTTCGCTCGAGTCGATCTCGTAGTAGCCGTGGTTCGCGCCGGAGCCGAAGCGCGCGCTGTCGAACACGAAGAACTCGGCCTCCGGGCCGAAGTAGGCGGTGTCGGCGATGCCGCTCTGCTTCAGGTAGAGCTCGGCGCGCTTCGCGACGTGGCGCGGATCGCGGATGTAGGGCTGGCGCGAGAGCGGATCGACCACGTCGCAGATCATTACGAGCGTCGGTTGCGCCATGAACGGGTCGATGAACGCGGTCTGCGGATCCGGGATCATCAGCATGTCGCTCTCGTTGATCACCTTCCAGCCGCGGATCGACGATCCGTCGAAGCCGTACCCGTCCTGGAACGTCGACTCTTCGAGCTGCGAGATCGGATGCGAGCAGTGCTGCCAGAGACCGGGGGAATCGGTGATGCGACAGTCCACCATCACCACGTTGTTCTTCTTTGCGAAGTCGATGACTTCCTTGCCGCTCTTGAAGGACATTTCGGACGTCACTCCTCTCCGGCCAGTGGCCGCTTGGGGGCTTGCGAATCGCTCTGGCGGACCCAGCTAGACCGCTTCGGGTCCGCTTTCGCCGGTGCGGATGCGGATCACGTCCGAGAGCGCGTAGACGAAGATCTTGCCGTCGCCGATGCGGCCGGTGTTCGCGGCCTTGACGATGGCCTGCACGACTTTGTCGACCAGGTCGTCGCCACAGGCGATCTCGAGCTTGATCTTGGGCAGGAAGTCCACGACGTACTCCG
This sequence comes from Deltaproteobacteria bacterium, assembly GCA_018262315.1. GTDB lineage: Bacteria > Myxococcota_A > UBA9160 > UBA9160 > PR03 > PR03. Next base: position 2,290 of record JAGSPS010000397.1, read on the forward strand.
CCCCGCGATACAACTCGGTGTGGCCTTTCTGGCGCCCGAAACCCTTCACTTCGGACACGGTCATACCCTGCACGCCGATTGCCTGCAGGGCCTCCTTCACCTCGTCCAGCTTGAAGGGCTTGATGATCGCTTCGACCTTGCGCATGGCGCTTCCCTCTCTGGCGAACCGCGAAGCCGGCGGGCTTTCACGGTCTGGGGTGGCCCCGGACGGCCGGGAACCGGGCTGAATCGGGCCGGACGGTAACAGGAATTTCTTGGCAGCGGTCGCTCGCGCGCCGTGAGTCTTCCCCGAGTTGAGCAAGACACATGCCAAGGCAAGAGCTCCCTGGAACACACCAGCGAACCGCGCAGCGTCCGCGGCCCGCGCTCGCTGCGGAGAAGTTGGGCAGAGCTGCCCAAGTGTGCAGCATCGGGCTCGGTACGGTTGGCAGCCGCAACGAGAAGAGGGGCGCGGTCCCCGCGGACCGCGCCCCTCTGCAGATCGAAGTTCGACGAAGAGTGGTTATTCGCCGCCGAACTTGTTGAAGTTGTACACCACCTCGGCGCCGAGCGTGACCTGGTTGGCCTT
>JAGSPS010000398.1 GCA_018262315.1 Deltaproteobacteria bacterium
CCCACGCGACCCCGTCTACGCGACGCTGTTTCCACGCGAAGTCCAGGAGGTGATCGGCAAGGCGAACGAGACCGCGATCGCCGCGCTGCGCATCCTCGAGAAGCTCGGCTTCCGCTACCTGCACCAGGTCGACCCCTTCGACGGCGGCCCGTACTTCGGTGCCGCGCGCGACGCGATCGCCTCGGTGCGCGAGCGCCGGGAGCTGGTGCTGCCCTCGCTCGCCGACGACGAGCCGGTGGAGATGCACGAACCGCTGGCGCTGCTCTCGGCGGAAGGCAGCTTCGGCTTCCGCGCCGTCGTGGTGCCGATCGACGACGATGGTTTCCCGTGTGTTGCGAAAGAGTGTCGAGAGGCGCTGGGCGTCGCAGCCGGGGACCGCGTCGCGGTGACCCCATTGCCCTGAGGAACGCCTGTGGCCGACGTGCTCGTCTCCCGCGCTCCTGCCAACCCGACCGACGAGATCGGTCGCTTCGCAGTGGCAGATGCGGGCGCCGTGGACGACGCCGTGACGCGCGCGCGCCGCGCCTTTCCCAAGTGGCGCGATCGCGGCCTCGAAGCGCGTGTCGCCGTGCTGCGTCGCTTCGCTGCGCTCGCGCGCGAGCGCAGCGACGAGATCGCGCGACTCGTCGCCCGCGAAGTCGGCAAGGCGCTCTGGGACGCGCGCGGCGAAGCGCAACTGCTCGCCGCGAAGGTCGATGCGACGCTCGCCGACGGCATGCGCTGGGTCGCGCCGATCGAGGCCGGCGCCGGCGCGCGCGCCACATTCCATCCGCGCGGCGTGCTCGCCGTGCTCGGCCCATTCAACTTCCCCGGCCATCTTCCCAACGGTCACATCGTCCCGGCGCTCGCGACGGGCAATGCAGTCGTCTTCAAGCCGAGCGAGCTCGCACCGGCCGTCGGCGCATTGCTCGCGACGCTTTGGCGCGAGGCTGGTCTGCCCGACGGAGTTCTCGAGCTCGTGCAGGGCGGCGCCGAGGTCGGCCGTCGCCTGGCGCTGCATCCGGGCGTAGACGGCGTGCTCTTCACCGGCTCGTGGGCGGCGGGACGCGCGCTCGCCGAAGCGACGCTCGATCAGCCCGGCAAATTGCTCGCGCTCGAGATGGGCGGCAAGAACGCGATGCTGGTGTGCGCGGACGCGCATCTCGAGCTCGCCGTCGCCGAGGCCGCGCTTTCGATCTGCGCGACGACTGGTCAGCGCTGCTCGAGCCTGTCGCGCATCTTCGTCGAAGCGCCGCTCGCCGGCGAGTTCAGCGAGCGGCTGGCGCGCGTGCTCGCCGGCGTGCGCATCGGCGCGCCGCTCGACGCCTCGGTGTTCATGGGTCCGCTCGTCTCGCGCGCGGCACACGAGAAAGTGATGCGATACCGCGCACTCGCAGTGGAAGCGGGAGGCACGCGCGTCGCGACGGCCCCGCTCGAGTTGCCGCCGCCGTGGCTCGCGCCGGGCCTCGTGCGCTTTCCGACCGCAAAGCAGGACCATGCCTACCAGCGCGACGAGATCTTCGGTCCCGAAGCGGCGCTCTATCCGGTCGCCGATCTCGACGACGCGATCGCCGCCGCGAACGACGCGGACTACGGCCTCGCCGCCTCCGTGATGACCCGCGACCGCGCGCGCTACGAGTACTGCATCGGGCGCGTCCGCACCGGAATCCTCAACTGGAATCGCGGCACGATCGGCGCGAGCGGCCGGCTCCCGTTCGGCGGCAGCGGCCGCAGCGGCAACGACCGGCCGGCAGGGATCCTCTCCACGCTGTACTGCGCGGTTCCACAGTCCCATCTCGAACACGCCGGCGGCTTCGACGCGGCGTCGCTGCCGCCGGGGATGCCGCAACCGTGACGAATTGGCGCCGCACCGTGCTGATGGGCGACCCGTCGCATTTCAGCGTGAAGGGCGGCGCCAATCCGCACACGCGGACATGGCTCGGCACCCGGCGCAGCGTCGACCGCAGTCGCGCCGTCGAACAGTGGCACCGGCTGCGCGATGCTCTGCGCGATCACGGGTTGCGCGTCGTCGTGCTGCCCGCGGACCCCGGCCAGCCGGGTCTCGTCTATCCCGCCAACGCGGGCTTCCTGCTCCCGCTCGACGCCGAGAAGCCGCGCTTCGAAAAGACCTTCTTCCTCTCCAACCTGATCGCGACGCGCGCGGGCGAGCGCGCGCACTACGACCGCATCCTGCGCGCAACCGGCTTCCGCACCGCTGCCGTTCCCGAGCATCTGCGCTTCGAAGGCGAGGCCGACTTCTTTCCCGCCGGCGCCGTACATCTACTCACGCACGGCCACCTCGAAGACCAGCGCTTCGTCGCGCAGCTCGGCATGCCCCCCTGGAAGCGCGTCTACGGCTTTCGTACCGACGCGCGCGTCCTGTCGTTCCTCGCGCCGCTGGTCGCGCCCCGCCCGGTGCTGTGCGTGGAGCTGGTTCTCGAAGCGCACTATCACGGCGACACCGCGCTGTGCGCGTTCGGCCCGCAGCGCGAACACCTGCTCGCCTGGAAGCCCGCAATCGCAGCCGAGAGCTGGGAGCGCCTGCGCGAAAGCTTCGGCGAACGGCTGCTCGAACTCGGCGACGACGACGCCGCGCGCTACGCCGCCAACTCGTTCTCCTACACACCGAGCGGACAGTGCCGCGCCGCGCGCGAGTCGTTCCTGTTCCTGCCCGGCGGCGTCTCCGACGCGTTGCTCGCTCAACTGCGCGAGCGCGGCGTCTCACCGGTGACGATCGACGTCTCGGAGTTCCTCAAGAAGGGCGGCGGCTCGGTAAAGTGCATGATCGGCGACCTCGGGCCGGTCGAGGGGGTGTAGGCCGCCGTCCTCGGGACGGATTGGGGGACCCGCTGCGGTTCCTCCCAGGCGAGCCACCG
>JAGSPS010000399.1 GCA_018262315.1 Deltaproteobacteria bacterium
GGACTCGTCGCGATACTCCGAGACCGTCTCGGTGAACTTGAGCTTGCCGCCCTTCTTGCCTTCCTTCTCCCACGACTTGCCCGGTCGCGTCGTCACGCGCAGCTTCATGCCGGGCTGCATCGGCTTGTGATACTCGAAACGCTGCTCGCCGTGCAGCACGCGGGCGAGGCCGCCACCGCCGCCACTGCGCGGCTTGGCTTCGCTCGCCGGCGGCTCGACGCGAGGCGGGATCCTGCGGATCCCGCGCAGCCCGAAGTTCGGATTCCAGTGCGCCGCCGCCACGCCGAAGGTCGGCGGCGCGATCACCTCGCCTAGCGGCGTACCCGCGGCCGAGGCGGCGTCCCAGTAGATCGGGTTCGTCTCGCCGATCGCCGCGGCGAAGTTCAGGATCGCGGTGCGATCGACGGGGAACTCGTATTCGGGGTCTGACATCGAGTGGCTCCTCCGAGGGCGGCGCAGTCTAGCCTGGGGCCCCGCGATCGGCTGGGCTCCGCAGCACGCTTCGGTCCCAACCGACGAAGAGCAGCGAGCCGAGCGCGAGCATGGCGCCCGCCGCCGCGAACATCACCGAGAAGCCGCGCACTTCGATCAGCCAACCGAGCAGCGGTGCGCCGAGCAGCCCCCCGACGTCGGGCAACGCGGTGTGGATCGAGATGGCTGCGCCGCGTCCCGCTTCGGATGCGCGCGCGACGACCAGCGACGACAGCGTAGGGTAGACGAAGCCGTGCCCCAGTCCGCAGAGCACGCCGGCGGCGAGCACCTCGCGCGAGGTCTCGGCCGCGGCGAGACACCCGAAGCCGGCGACGAGCGTCGCGAGCGCCGGCAGCAGCACGCGCTTCGCTCCGACGCGGTCGGGAAGTCGCCCGCCGGCCAGGCGCACCGCAATCGCCGCGCCCGTGTACGCCGAGAAGAAGGTCCCGAGCGTCGCGACTTCGGTCTCCATCACGAAGCGCTTCACGAACACGAAGATCCCCGTCAGCACCAGGCCGAACACGGTGCCGAGGAACCAGAGCGGTACGAGGTCGCGCTGCGCGAGCACGTGGCCGATGCCAGACGGCGGATCGTCCTCGTCGTGCACGCGCGGGAACTCTTCGAGCGGGATCGTGATCAGGAACGACAGCGCGGCAAAACACGAAGCAGCGACGAAGAGCGCGTCGTAGGAAGCGCGCGCGAGGATCGCGTCGCCGAGCAGACCGCCGAGCGAGATCGGCAGCATCGACGAAGCGCTGTAGAGCGCGAGCCCTTCCGTGCGGCGACCCGCTGGCACCCAGTCCGCCGCCACCGTGAAGAGTCCCGCGAAGAGCACGGCTTCGGAGAGACCGTGCAGGATGCGCACGGCGTAGGTCCACGGCCCGAGCGAAGCGATCCCGAGGTAGAGCAGACAGATCCCCACGTTCGCGACACCCGCGAGCAGGATCGGGCGGTGGCGACCGAAGCGATCGATTGCGCGGCCGAGAGGCGGCCGCGCAGCGACCGAGGCGACCGACGTCGCCGCAACGATCATCCCGATCTGCACCTCGCCCGCGCCGAGATCGTGCAGGAAGCCCGGTAGGTGCAGGTAGAGATTGAAGGCGAGCGACTGGAGCATGTTCGCGAACGCGCACAATACGAACGGTCGCGTCAGCAGGCGCTCGGCGGAAGGCATCGTCCGCGCAGTCTAGGGGTCCGGCGCCGTGACTCAGTGGCTTCGCGCGCCCCATGCCGCCGCACTCGATCGCCCCGGGATCTCCGGCGTCGTGGAACTACGGACGCCGCGCGCCGGCGAGGCGGAACAGCGCCTTCGCGCCTTCGCCCATCCCGGCAAAGCGCGCGTCCCGCGTCTGGCCCTGGTGGAAGCGGAAGTAGATCTGCTGCAGCACGACCGCCATCTTGAAGGTGCCGAAGACGAGGTAGTACGGAAGCTGGGACAGATCGCGCCCGCTCTGTTCGCCATAACGCTGCGCCGCCTCCGCGCGGCGCAGGAAGCCGGGCGCCAGCGTCGGCATCGGATTCAGCGAGGCGGGGATCTCATCGGGGTCGTACCACACGCCGAGCACGGTGCCGAGATCGCAGAGCGGGTCGCCGCGCGTACACATGTCCCAGTCATAGACGGCGACACAGCGACCCGGGTCGTCGGCGGCAACCGCCATGTTGTCGAGGCGCCAGTCGTTGTGCAGGAGCGTGGGCGCGGGCGACGCTGGAAGATTGTCGAGCAGCCAGCGCTGCAACTCCTCAGCGAGCGGGAACGCGTCGACCTTGGCGCGCTCGAAGCGCTCAGTCCAGCCTTTGACCTGGCGTTCGAGGAATCCGTCGGGCCGGCCGAGGTCGCCGAGTTCCGCCTTGGCCGGCTCGACCGCGTGAAACTCGGCGAGCACGTCGACGACCACCTGCGCGAGTTTGCGGTTGGCATCGGCGTCGTTGCCGCTACCGAACTCGGGCGGGATCGCGCCGCGCACCACGACGCCGCGGCGGCGCTCCATCACGAAGAACGGCGCGCCGAGGATCGCGGGGTCGTCGCAGAACAGGAACGAGCGCGGCGCGAGCGGGAACGCCTTCCACAGTACCGACAGCACGCGGTGTTCGCGCGACATGTCGTGCGACCCCGGCGCGACCGGCCCGAGCGGCGGGCGCCGCAGCACGTACTCGATTGCGTCGTCGCCTTCGCCAAAGCGGAGTTGGTAGGTGAGGTTCGCGTGGCCGCCGGCGAACTGGCGCACCGTGAGCGGGCGCTCGGAGCCGGGGAGCTTCCCGCGCAGATGGGCGGCGACGCGGGCTTCGTCGAAGCCCTCGTCGGGGCGCACCTCGATCACGTCGGCGGGCGAAATCGCAGGCGGCTGGGACATGGGCCGCGATCCTATCTCAGGA
>JAGSPS010000147.1 GCA_018262315.1 Deltaproteobacteria bacterium
GTCGAGCACGGCGGCGACTTCGCTCTCGTCGCGGGGGAACGCCACCCAGTCGGGCGCCGGCTCGAAGCGGCGCCGCAGCGCGCGCACCACGTCGCGGAAGCTCTTGCCGTAGGTGTGGCCGAGGCGATCGTGGGGCAGCGCCGAGCAGAGTTCGCGCAGCGGCGCGGGTGGCTGGATCCGCGGCGGAGCGAGCGCGATCTCGTCTTCGCGCGGCACCGCGGCCAGCTCGAGCGCGCTGCCGAACCGCTGCGACAGCGCGCGGGCGATGCCGGCTTCCTGCTCGGCGGAGGGTCCGGCGTCCTCGTAGCCCCAGCCCCAGAACTTCCGCCTGCGCGCTGCGCTCACGAGTTCGCGGGCGCGAGCAGCTCGAGCACCTTCTCGTCCGGCAGCGGAAGCCCGTCGGGATGCAGCGGCTGGATGCAGACGTGATCCGCGCCCGCATCGTAGTGCGCCTGGATGCGCTTGCGGATCGCAGTCTCGTCGCCCCACGCGACGATCGCGTCGACGAGGCGGTCGCTGATGCCGCCACCGAAGTCCGCGTCGCCGTAGCCGAGCCACTTCAGGTTGTTCTGGTAGTTGGGGAGCCCGACGTAGATCTTCATCGCGGCGCGCGCCACGCCGCGGGCCTTCGCGGCGTCGGTGCAGAGCAGCACCTTCTGCTCGGGCGCGAGGATCTTGCCCTTGCCGAGGATCTCGCGAGCGCGCGCGGTGTGTTCGGGCGTCACGAAGTAGGGATGCGCGCCGGCGCAGCGTTCGGCCGCGAGCGCCAGCATCTTCGGTCGCAGCGCGGCGAGCACGATCGGCACGTCTTCGGCCGGCTTCGCCGCCATGTAGAGCGCCTTGCCCATCGCGTCGAGGTAGTTGCGCATCGTCGTGACCGGCTTGCCGTACTCGTGACCGCGCACGTTCGTGACCAGGTGCCCGTGCGAGACGCCGATCCCGAGCACGAAGCGCCCGCCGGTCATCTCGCCGACCGTGAGGCGCAGCGCGTTCATCGTCATCGCGTCGCGCGCATAGATGTTGGCGATGCCGGTGGCGTAGGTGAGCCGGCTCGTGTGGGCGCCGAGGTACGCGATCGTCGCGAACGGCTCGCGACCGACGGCCTCGGGCAGCCAGAGCGCCGAATAGCCCCACGCCTCGACGCGTTTCGCGAACGCCGCGGCCTGCGCGGCGGGCATCGTGTCCAGCCACGTCCAGACACCCAGTCGACCCAGCAAGGACACCGCGGTACCTCCTGCGCGCGAAGGCGCTGATCCTATCGCAGCTCTCGGCGCTGGGTCGAATCGACGCCGCTCCGGATCCATGAATACCCGGTCGCCGTCGTTCCGCGACTTCTCCGCCGCGTGCCCTCGACTTCCAACCAGGAGGCCCGATGACCGAGCTGTTGCTCTACGACCATCCTGCTTCGCCGTGCGCGCGCCGCGTCCGGATCGTGCTGCTGGAGAAGCACCTGTCGTGGACGAGCCACGTGCTCGACCTCACGCGGATGGAACAGAAGTCGGACTGGTATCTGAAGCTCAACCCGAACGGCATCGTGCCGACGCTCGTGCACGGCGATCGGGTGATCTACGAGTCGAACGTCATCACCGAGTATCTCGACCACGTCTTCCCGGAGAATCCGCTCTATCCTGCCGATCCCTGGGAGCGCGCGCAGGCGAAGATGTGGCAGGTGTTCGAGCTGGAGATGGCCAAGGAGTTCCGGCCGTTGATGTACCACCGCGTGATCGGGCCGGTCGACCGCGCGCGCTCGAAGGACGAGCTACTCGCCGACGTCACGCGCTCGACGCGCGATCCCGCGCAGCTCGCGTGGGTGCACCGCGTCTACGACGGCAGCGTGCTCGACGATGGCGAAGCGCGGCGCCTCGACGCGCTGCTGATGCAGCGTCTCGAGCGCCTCGACGCGCAGCTCGCGGGCCGCGACTTCCTGGTCGGCGATCGCTTCACGATCGCCGACGTCTCGGTGCTCCCGCGCGTCGCGATGTACCCGTGGATCCAACTGCCGATCGATGCGGCGCGGCATCCGCACCTGCGCCGCTGGCTCGATGCCAACGAGGCTCGCCCGTCGTTCCAGAAGAGCCTCCCGGGGTCGGCGCCGATCGCGGGAGCGGGTCCGCGGCCGGGCGGGTAGTTTCTGCGCCCGCCATGACGAAGCCCGCATCCCCGGCCGGAAATCGCACCCTCTCCGAGCACGAATCCAAGCAGCTCCTCGCGCGCTACGGCGTGCCGATCGCGGCGGAGCGCGTCGCGCAGGATGCCGGCGCGGCGGCGCGCGCGGCGACCGGGATCGGCTTCCCGGTGGTCGTGAAGCTGTGCGGCGACGCGATCGCGCACAAGAGCGAGCGCGATCTGGTGCGGCTCGGACTCGCCGACGCGGAGGCCGTGCGCGTCGCCGCTGCGGAAATGCTCGCGAAGGCGCGACCGCAGGACGGCGCGGTCGCGCTGCTGGTCGCCGAAATGGTGCGCGGCAAGCGCGAGCTGATCGCCGGCCTGGTGCGCGATCCCCAGTTCGGGCCGTGCGTGCTGCTCGGGCTCGGCGGCATTCTCACCGAAGCGCTCGGCGACGTGGTGTTCGCAGCCGCTCCGCTCGAGCAGCGCGACGCGCTCGCGATGATCGGCCGCTTGCGCGCGAGTCACCTGCTCACGAAGCCGTTCCGCGGCGAAGCGCCCGTCGATGCCGGTGCACTCGCGAGCGTGTTGGTGGGGCTCGGGCGGCTCGCCGCCGAGCGACCCGACGTGGTGTCGGTGGACCTGAATCCGCTGATCGTGAGGAGCGACGGCCAGCCCCTGGCGGTCGATGCGCTCGTCGAGATCGGGGCCGCGCGGGACGCCGCTGCCTCGACCCGCGCGCCGCTCTCGGACGCCGAATTACTCGAGCGCTTTCGGCCGCTCTTCCAGCCTCGCGGGATCATCGTGGCGGGCGCGTCCACGCATCCGGGCAAGTTCGGCTTCGTCGCGCTCCATAACCTGCGCGCCTTTGGATACCGGGGCGAGCTGTTCCCGGTGAACCGCGAGGGCGCCGAGATCCTCGGTGCGCCGAGTCATCGCGACGTTGCGGAGGTTCCGGCGGGCCGCGCGGATCTCGTCTTCGTGTGTACACCGGCGGGCGCCAACGTCGAGCTGCTGCGCGCCTGCGCGAAGATCGGCGTACGCGCCGCCTTTGTCGCCAGCGCGGGCTACCGCGAAGCCGGGCCCGAAGGTCGCGCGCAGGAAGACGAGCTGGTCGCGACCGCCGACGAGCTGGGCATCGTGATGGCCGGCCCGAACGGGCAGGGCGTCGTCTCGACGTCCATCTCGATGTGCGCGCAGATCGTCGCGCCGGTTCCGCCCGCCGGCTCGATCTCGGTGGTGAGCCAGAGCGGCAATCTCGTCTCGTCGTTCCTCAACTACGCGGTGCAGACCGGCGTCGGCATCGCCAGGGCGATCTCGTCGGGCAACTCGGCGCAGACGGGGATCGCCGAGTACCTCGAATACTTCGCGGCGGATCCCGACACGAAGGTCGTCGTCGCGTATCTCGAAGGCGTGCCGGACGGGCGCCGGCTCGCGGCAGCGATCCGGCGGCTCACCGCGCGCAAGCCGCTCGTGTTCGTGAAGGGCGGCGTCGCGTCCGAAGGGCAGCGCGCGGCGCTCTCGCACACGGGATCGCTCGCCACCGACGACCGCGTCTTCGACGGCGTCTGCCGCCAGCTCGGCGCGCTGCGCGCACCGAATGTCGAGGCGGCCTTCGAGTGGGCGGCGACGCTCGCGACGCAGCCGCTGCCGCGCGGGCGACGCGTGATCGTGTTCACCACGGCGGGCGGCTGGGGCGTGCTCGCGGCCGACGCGTGCGCCGCAGCGGGGCTCGAGCTGGTCGCGCTTCCGGAATCCGTGCGCACGCAGATCGACGGCATGGTCCCGGCGCGCTGGAGTCGCAACAATCCGGTCGACCTCGCAGGCGGCGAGACGCGCGACACCGTGCCCGCCGTGCTCGATCTGCTGTGCGCGCACCCGGACGTCGACGCGATCGTGCACCTCGGCCTCGGCATCCAGGCAGCCACCGCGAACCTGTTCCGGCGCGGCCCGTTCTTTCCGGGCCACGGACTCGAGCGCATCAGCGAATATCACGAGCGGCAGGACCGCCGCTTCGCCGAGGCCGCTCGCGACGCCAGCGTGCGTCACGGCAAGCCGGTGCTCAGCGCCACCGAGCTGGTCTACACCGACCGCGCCTACGGCAACGCCGGCCCGCTCGCCCTCAAGGAGTTCGGCCGCGTCTGCTACCCGAGCGCGCACCGCGCCGTCGAGGCGCTGCGCGCGCTGGCCGACTACGCCGATTTCCGCCGCGCAATAACTTGACGCCCAAATAACTTGACGCCCGGCACCGGTCTACCTCACGATGCCGGCGAGTTGGGGGACCTGGGAGACGGGGGCCCAGCTCGGCATGCCGACGGTCCAGACGAGGGTGTCGGCGCGCAGCGTGCCGGAAGCGGCTGCGCGCGCGAGGTCGTCGAGCGTGAAGGGGCCCGTCGCCTGACCACCCTGGACGACGTGCCACGCGGGCGGCGGCGGGGGCGGCGGCGGCGCTTGCGGGACCGCCGGCGCCTGCGGACCGGGCGCCATGCGGCCCGCCATCGCGAGTCCCATGCCCACGCCGATGCCGCCCGCGGCGATGCCGCCGGCCGGGTTCGCGGCCGCGACCTTGGTGGCCGCGCCGACCTGGTACTGCTGGTACGCCGCGAGGTCGTCGATCACGCGCATCGACGAGCGCGCGTCGAGCGCCTTCTCGACTTCTTCGGGCACCGAGACGTTCACGATGAAGAGCGCCGGGACGTCGAGCCCGTACTCGTCGTCGACACGCTCCACCACGATCTTGCGCAGCTTCTCGGCGAGGTCGTTCTGATTGGCGGCGAGGTCCACCACCGAGAGATCGGCGGTCGCGACGAGGTCCGCGAAGGCCTGGCCGATGATCGAGCGCAGCAGCACGCCGACTTCGTCGACCTCGAAGATCGAGTCGGTGCCGACGAGTTCCTGCAGCAGCGCTTTGGCATCGACCGCGCGCAGCGTGAAGGTGCCGAACGCGCGCACGCGGATCGGGCCGAAGTCCGGGTCGCGGATCAGCACCGGGTTCGGCGTGCCCCACTTCAGGTCGGTGACCAGCCGCGTCGAGACGAAGTAGACCTCGGCCTTGAAGGGGCTGTCGAAGCCGAACTTCCAGCCGGCGAGCGTCGAGAGCACCGGCAGGTTCTTGGTCTCGAGCGTGTGGCGGCCGGGGCTGAACACGTCGGCGATCTTGCCCTGGTGGACGAAGACCGCCGTCTGGCCGGGACGCACGATCAGCTGCGCGCCGTACTTGATCTGGTTGTGGTAGCGCGGGAAGCGCCACACCAGCGCTGCGTGCGAGTCGTCGACCCACTCGACGATGTCGATCAGTTCGGCGCGGAGTTTCTCGAAGAGTCCCATCGTTCGTCTCCTCAGCTCGCGATCGCTGCGATCAGCGCAGCAGGTCCACGAGAAGTCCCAACAGCGAGCGGCTGCCCGTCACCGAGCCGCCCCAGGTTTCGTTGCGTTCGCGTTGCACGCGTTCCTTCTCGAGCATGTGCTCGACGGCGGCCATCGCCTTGAACTGCTCCGCGGTCATGCGCGGGCCTTCCGAGAGCCCCGGCGTTGCGGAGGGAGCGGCGTCGCGCAGGCCTCCGCTCGCGATGAAGGCCGCGATCTGCTCGAGTTCGTCGGCGTCGAGCCAGGTGCCATGCGACCCACACCAGTCGACGATTACGCCCGAGCGCTTGCCGTAGTTCTTGCGGTACATGCGGCCGTGGCAGACGGGGCAGTCGCGGTAGCGGAAGTTGCGGTCGACCGACTGGCGCGTCGTCACCGGTGTCGCCAATCCCATCTCGGCGCGCTGGCGCGAGGCCTCGATCGCGCGCTGCACCAGCGACTCGAAGCGCTCGCCCGGTACCCAGAGTCCATGGCATTTCGAGCATTCGCGCACCCAGACTCCGCCCACGCCGCGGACCGCGAGTTCGGTCTCGCAGGCCGGGCAGGCGAGCGGCGCATCCTGTTCCTGCGGGAGCGCTTCGGGCCGGAACTCGACGCCGCAGCTCACGCAGAACTTCGCCGTCTCCTCGTTGCGCGCGTAGCACTCGGGGCAGATCAGCGAGAGCGCGCCGGCGCGCACGACGGCCGCACGGCAGTAGTCGCAGTGCTCCGCCTTCTCCGCCAGCAGCGCACCGCAGGCGCTGCAGCGCTGCACGGCGGCGTCGACGGCGGCCTGCGGCTCGTTGCGGATGCTGGCGCCGCAGCGGCAGTCGAAGAAGGGCGCCGCGACGTCGGTGACGTCGAACTGGGCGTGGCAGTCGCGGCACGCAACGAGTCGCACGCACGCGAAAATCGGCCAGACGCCGAAGACCCTTGAGGGTTGCGTCTTGCGGGCGGGCTAGTCGCGGGAGAGGTAGGTGGTCTCTTCGAGAGCGGACTCGTAACGCTGGAGCAGATGCTCCGACTCTTCGGCGCTGAGGTCGCCGCGTTCCCGGGCGACCCCGAGCGCGGCCTGCACGCGGCCCACCAGCTCGCGGCTGTCGTACTCGACGTAGTCGAGTACCTCGCGGACCTTGTCGGCCTCGACGACGTGCTCGATGTGGGTCTTGCCGTCGTCGTCGACGCGCACGTGCACGGCGTGGGTGTCGCCGAACAGGTTGTGCAGGTCGCCGAGGATCTCCTGGTAGGCGCCGACCAGGAAGACGCCGATGTAGTAGGGCTGGCCGTTCAGGCTGTGCAGCTCGAGCGTGTCGCGCACGTCGTGCTGGTCGATGAAGAGACCGATCTTGCCGTCGCTGTCGCAGGTGAGGTCGGCGAAGATGCCGCGCCGCGTCGGCTCCTGTTCGAGGCGGTGGATCGGCATCACCGGGAAGAGTTGCTTGAAGCCCCAGTGATCGGGCATCGACTGGAACATCGAGAAGTTTCCGAAGTAGGTGTCGGCGAGCGTCTTCTCCAGGTCGTCGAGCTCTTCGGGCACCTGCGGCAGCTCGCGCACGATGCGCAGCAGTTTCTCGCAGCCGGCCTGGAACAGCCGCTCGACACGCGCCCGCGCTCGCAAGTCGAGGTAGCCGAGCGCAAACAGCGTGCCGGCCTCCTCCTTGAGCTGCGTGAGATCGTGCCAGCCTTCGAGCGGATTCTTGCGCGACAGGCCGTTCCAGGTTTCCCAGAGATCCTGCACCACGCGCGAGGCGTCCTCGGAGGGCGCCTCGGGCGTCTCGGCGATGCGCAGCTCGGAGACGCCCAGCACATCGAAGATCAACATCGAGTGGTGCGCCACCATCGAGCGACCCGCCTCGGTGACGAGGTCGGGGTGCGGCACGTTGGTTTCGTCGCAGGCCTCCTGGATCGACGACACGACGTCGTTGGCGTACTCCTGGAGCGAGTAGTTCATCGACGAGTGGAAGTTGGTCTGCGAGCCGTCGTAGTCGACGCCGAGACCGCCGCCGACGTCGAGCATGTGCGGGCGCGCGCCCATCGCGTGCAGGCCCACGAAGATCCGGCTCGCCTCGCGGAGCGCGTCCTTGTGGGCGCGGATCGCGGTGATCTGCGAGCCGATGTGGAAGTGCAGCAGCTCGAGGCAGTCGAGCATCTTCTCGGCGCGCAGCTGGTCGACCGCCTCGACGATTTCCGCCGCCGAG
>JAGSPS010000011.1 GCA_018262315.1 Deltaproteobacteria bacterium
TGGTCGATGTCGAGCACGAGATCGGAGCGCCAGTCGTTCGCGGCGGGGTCGCCGAGGCGGAGCGCGAGCCCGTAGACCGGGTCGTCGTGCCAGCAGAAGGGATCGAAGTCGGGTCCGTCGGCGCCCTGCATCGTGGCTCCTCGTGAGATGTTCGGCCGCCGAGCCGCTCAGCCTGAGCCGCCGACTCGCCGAGTGCGGGCCACCGCGCCATCCTCCGCCCGTTCGCCGAGCGGCAGTGGAGTCGTGGCCGAGGCAGCCGAGGAGTCAGGTTGGAACCGAGTCCGAGCCCGCGCGAGCGGCTGCCGCGCTCGCTGCTCTTCCTCTACGGCGCGCCCAGCTTTGCCGGCGCCGCGATGCTCGTTCCGATCTACATCCACCTCCCGAAGTTCTATTCCGACGTCGTAGGAGTGTCGCTCGGCTATCTCGCGATCGCAATCGCCGCGGCGCGCGCGCTCGACGCGCTCTCCGATCCGCTGGTCGGTTGGCTCTCGGATCGGTCGCGCTCGCGCTTCGGACGCCGGCGGCCCTTCATCGCGCTGGGTGCGCCGCTCTGCGCGCTCGCCTTCTACGCACTCTTCGCGCCGCCCGCGTCGATGGACGTGCGTGCCGCGTCCACCTGGTTTGCGCTGAGCTTCGTGCTCTATTTCGTCTTCCACACACTCTACGGACTGCCGCACTACGCGCTGGGACCCGAGCTGACGCTCGACTACCACGAGCGCTCGCGGCTGTTCGGCTATCGCGAAGGCTTCAGCATCCTCGGCACGGTGTTGGCGGCCGCCGCACCCGGCCTGTTGATGAGTGCGGGCGGCATGAGCGAACGAGACGCCTTCGCCGCGATGGGCGCGGCCTTCGCGATCGCGCTCACCGCCAGCTGTCTGCTGCTCGCGGTGCGCGTGCGCGAGCGTCGCGATTTTGCCGAGCGCCCCTCGAACCCATTCGTTCCGGGCGTGCGGCGCGCGCTGCGCAATCGACCGTTCCGCATCCTGCTCACCTCGTACGTCGTCGGCAGCGCGGCCAGCGCGATCCCCGGCACCTTCATGCCGTTCTTCAACGCCTACGTGATCCGGCCCGACAACCCCGGCGGCTGGCTCGCAGCGTTCCTCGCCGCGTACTTCGGCGCGGGCTTCCTGTTCCTTCCGGCATGGATGTGGGCGGCGCGTCGCTTCGGGAAGAAACCCACGTGGCTCGCGAGCTTCCTCTTCGGCATCACCGGCGGCGCTGGCATGTTCTTCCTCGATCGCGGCGACACGCTGCCCACACTGATCCTGATTGCCTGGTCCGGTTCGTCGTTCGGCGCGGGGCTCTTCCTCGGTCCCTCGATCCAGGCCGACGTGATCGACTACGACGAGCTGCACACCGGCAAGCGCCGCGAAGCCCAGTACACCTCCTTCTGGGCGATGCTGACCAAGTTCGTCGCGATCCCGAGCGCGGCGATTCCGATCGCGGTGCTCGGCACGCTAGGCTACGTGCCAAACGTCGAACAGACGCCGCAAGTGGTGCTCGCGATCAAGGCGATCTTCGCACTGCTGCCGGCCTTCTTCTCGGCGCTCGCGTTCGTCGCCGCGCTGCGCTTCCCGATCGACGAGCGCATCCACGCGCGCATCCGCCTCGGCATCGAGGCGCACGCGAACGGTCAGGCTGCGATCGACCCGCTCAGCGGCGATCGGGTGTTGCCGCCGCGTTCACGCGCGGTGGACGAGGACACCGGCTGGTTTCTCGACAACTTCACGCATGCGGAACTCGCCAGCTACCTCGCGCACGGCTGGACGAGAGTGCTGGCGCGCGTCTGGTTCGCGGTGCTGGCGTCGCTGGCGGTTTGCGGGGGCGCGAGCTGGATCGTGGCCGAACGCGTCACGAGCCTCGACG
The DNA here is from genome assembly GCA_018262315.1 of Deltaproteobacteria bacterium. Taxonomy (GTDB): domain Bacteria; phylum Myxococcota_A; class UBA9160; order UBA9160; family PR03; genus PR03. Next base: position 1,867 of record JAGSPS010000011.1, read on the forward strand.
CCGAACCGGGCGCCATCGCGGTGCTCGCGATCGTCACCGCGGGCTTCGCGCTCGCGGTCTTCTTCTTCCACCTGGTGCGGCTGCACGAGGCGCGGCGCCTGCTGCGCGGCGAGGTGGCGCCCGCGGTGGTTGCGGCGTGGCTCGAGGGCGAGACGGAAACGCCGGTGCTCGCTCCCGTCGCCCCCCACGCATTGAGTTAGCCTGCCGCCATGCGGGCGTCGGACGCAGCCCAGATCCTGCTCGTGCGCGCCGTCGAGGAAACGCAGCCGGAGCTGGCCGCATCGCACGGGGCGGCGGAGGCGGACGCGGCCGCGAGCACCGAGGACGCCGAGGGCGAAGCGGAGTGGTTGGCACGTCGTGCCGCGTACCGGCTCGCGCACGATCTCGCCGGCTACCGCACGTTGTTGCACCTTGCCGCCGCGCCGCGCGCGCCGATCGCAGCGCTGCTCGTTCCGTTCGGACTCGGCGCGTTCGCCAACTCGCTCGGTCCCGCTGCGCAGATCCACGTGCTCTACAACCCGATCGCGGTGCTGGTGGCGTGGAACCTCGGTCTCTACGCACTTCTCATCGCCGGGCCGTTCCTGTGGCGAACCAGGCGAGCGCGCGGCGTGGACGCTGCTGCGCCCGGTCTGCGCACGGGCGCGTCGCTCGCATTCCAGCCGGCGCCGCGAGCGCGCGGCGTTCGCGGCTGGCTGCTCGGCCGTGCGGTTCCCACGCTGTTCCTGCGTTTGCGGCGCTACGGGCGCGACGCGGTGGCGAGCGCCGCGCGCAGCGGGGAAGTGGCGCGGCGCTTCTGGTCGCTGTGGCTCGACGCAGCCGGCGCGCTGCCGGCCGCCGCGCTCCGCCGTCTCTTCCACGCTGCGGCCGCGGCGCTCGCGGTGGGCGCCGTTGCGGGGATGTTCGTGCGTGGAGTCTTCTTCGATTACGCGATGGTGTGGCGGAGCACCTTCATCCGAGAACCCGAGAGCGCGGCGCTTGCGCTGCGCCTGGTGCTCGGCCCCGCGGCGCTCGTGCTCGGCTGGCCGCTGCCCAGCAACGACGATGCGGCGCGCATGATGGACGCCGCCGGCGTTCCCGCGGCGGCGTGGATCGGGCTCTGGGCGATGACGGCGCTGCTCTTCGTCGTGATCCCGCGCACAGTGCTTGCCACCGCCGGGACGCTGCGTTCGCGGCGGCTCCAGCGCCGGATCGCGCTGCCGCAGGGCGACGCCTACTTCGAGTCACTGCTCGCGAGCGTACGCAAGATCCAGATCGAGCGGATCGAGGCGGCGATCGGCAGCGACGTGCGCGGCGCGACGGCGAAGCTCGCCGCCTCCGTCGCCGACTTCGTGTGCGAGCGGCTCTACGACGAGCGCCTCGTCCCGAAGCTGCGCGCCTTCCGTGCCCAGGGCGGCAGCGTGAAGTCGCTCGAGCAGCAGATGGAGGCCGAGTGCCAGGCCTTCGAGCCGGAGTTGGAGGCGCAGCTGGTGCGCGCGCGCGCCGATTTCGAGGGGACGCTCGCGGCGGCGATCGAGAGCACGCTCGGGCGCAGCTTCGGCGTCGGCGCGAACGGCGGACTCGCTCTCTCGGCCGGCGATCTATCGCGGAGTTCGCAGAGTGCGCTCGGCACCTCGCTCGGCCGCGAGGTTTCGACGGCCGTGGGCGCCGCCGTCACGGCGGGCGTGAGTCTCGTGGTCGCCACCATCTCGGGCGGCTTCGGCCATCACCTCGGCGCCGCGGTGCTGGTCGGGCTGCTGCACACCACCGGCCCGGTCGCGTTCCTGATCGGCGGCCTCGGCGGTCTCGGACTCGCGGCGATGAGCTGGTACGTGGGGCGCGAGCAGCTCGCGGAGCGCATGAGGGGCGTCGCGCTGCCGCGCAGCGTGGCGCGCCTCGTGCTGCGCGAGGGATCACTGTCGCGGCTCGCCGCGCGGGGACGCGAGCAGTGTCGCGACGCCGTGCGCCAGATGCTCGAGCGCGAGCTGGCGCCGCTCGTGCCGCAGCTCGCGGAACAGATCTGGGCGAAGCTGCGGCAGGCACTCCCGGTCGCAGCGCGCGCACCGAGCTGAGGATCGACAGGAGGCGAAGCGATGGGCGAGGTCGAGTTCACCGACTACCTGGGCGTCCGCACGCTCGGCATGCAGGACGGCGCCTTCGTGCTGGAGCTGGACCTCGAGCGCCGCCACATGAGTCGCGCCGATCGCGCGCACGGCGGCGTGCTCTTCTCGCTACTCGACACCGCACTCGGTCGCGCCGTCATCGAAGAGCTTCCGCCCGGCCGCGGCTGCGCGACGGTGGAGCTGAAGATCAACTACTTCCGGCCCGTGCAGCACGGAACGATCCGCACCTCGGGCCGCTGCGTACAGCGCACGAGGTCGCTGGCCTATGCCGAAGGCGACATCGTGAACGCCGAGGGCAAGCTGCTCGCACGCGCGACGGGGACGTTCTTCCTGACCGACACGATGCGCCAGCCGGAGCGCGAGCGGGTGTGATGCTGCCGATGGCGGGGAGCGGACGGCTGTGGTCCCATTGCAGGGGAATGGGGGGCTTCCGCATGTTGCTTCGAAACTGCCTGTCATCACGTCGGATCGGGCTCTTCCTCGCCATCGGGATGGCGCTCGCCGTCCCGCGCGCTGGCGCCGCCTTCAGCCTGGTCCAGACCGTGCACGACGACGCCGACGGCCTCGGCGGCGCCTGGGCCGCCGCCGTCAGCCCCGACAACCAAAACGTGTATGTCGCCAGCAAGTACGAGAACTCGGTTGCGATCTTCTACCGGGATCCGGCGACGCTCGAGTACCGCTACTACGGCAAGCTGACCGACGGCGTCGACGGTGTGGACGGGCTCGCCGGCGCGGCGGCGGTTGCGGTGTCGCCCAACGGCCTCTACGTCTACGTGCTCGGGCAGAGCGAGAACGCCCTCGCCGTGTTCGAGCGCTACCCGAGCACGGGGACGCTGAACCTTCTCCAGGTGTTGCGGGATGGCGAAGGCGGCGTCGACGGTCTGGCGACGCCGACCGGCGTCGCCGTGCTGCCGGATGGGGCCTACGCCGGCCGCGTCTATGTGTCGAGCTACGCCGACAACGCGTTGGCCGTCTTCGATCCGGGTTACCCGGGCCTCGACTTCGTAGACGTCTGGAAGAACGGCGTTTCCGGCGTCACCGGTCTTTCCGGCGCGAGCGCCGTCGTCGCTCGCAACGGCACCTACGGCCCGCAGGTCTATGTGTCGTCGCAGTTCGACTCGTCGGTGGCCGTCTTCGCCACCGACTTCATCGGCCAGTTCTCTCAGGTCCAGGTGGCGCAGGACGGCCAGAGTGGTTTCGATGGGCTCGAAGGCGCGCTCGCGCTCGACCTGAGCCCGGACGGCCAGGTGCTCTACGTGGCGGGCTCCTACGAGAACGCCGTCGCCGTGTTGGGGCGCAGCGACAGCACGGGTCTGCTCAGCTTCTACGAGGTGCAGCGCGACGGAACGTCCGGGGTGGACGGCCTCGCCAACGTGACCTCGGTGGTGATGACGGCCGACGGCAAACACGTCTACGCAGCGGGCTCTTTCGAGCCCGCTGTTGCGATCTTCGGCTTCGACATCTTCAGTTCCGGGCTCGACTATCTGCAGCGCGTGCTGCAGGAGCCCAATCCGCTTCCTCCCTTCTCATTGATTCGCCTGACCGTCGCCGCGTTCCCGGACTCGAGCCAGGTGTTCGTCACCAACTCGTACCAGAGCACGCTGTCGGTCTACGACCGGGACTCCGGGACGGGCGCGCTGAGCCTCGACACGCTGCTGGCGGATGGCGCGGGTGTGCGCGCGATGCGCGGCGCCCAGAGCGTCGTAGCGAGTCCCGATGGCAAGCACGTCTACGCGATGGGAAGTCAGGGATCGCTGATCTCCAGCTTCGCGCGCGACGCGGGGACCGGCGGACTCGGCTTCCTTGCGACGGTCGGCGCCTACGGCGAGGATCCGCACGCCATCGTGCCGAACTATCGCACGGGTGCGATGAGCCCCGACGGCAACTCTCTCTACGAGACACGCTGGCGTGACGACGCGATCACCTTCTACGCGCGCGATTCCGCCACCGGCAATCTCGCCGGGGTCGGCGGCGTCGACGACAGCCTGATTCCCGCGATGACGGGTCCGGAGGAACTGGAGTTGAGCGCGGACGGGGCGAACGCCTACGCAGTAGGCGGTCGCGGAGTCGAAGGCTGGGTGATGGCCTTTACGCGGAATCCAGTGACCGGCGCTCTGTCGCACCTCCAGACCCTCGATGAGGTCGATCGGCCCGAGCTGAACTTCGCAAATAGCATCGCCGTTCCGGTGGACGGCAATCACGTCTACGTCGCGCCCCGCAGCTACGCCGGGCTCTCGGTGTTCTGGCGTCTTGGCGACGGGACCCTGGAGTTCATGCGCTCGTATGCGGACCAGCCCGGCTTCGATCCCTTCGACGCGATCCAGTACGCGTACGACGTCGAAGCGAGTCCGGACGGACTGCGGCTCTGCTTCCTCACCGCGATCCAGGTCGCATGCGCCGTGCGCAATCCGGTGTCGGGCGAAATCAGCAACGTGCAGGCCGCCTCCACCAACGGCCACGGCGGCTACCCCGGTTCCCTCGCCTTCTCTCCCGACGGAAGCCGCGTCTTCGTGGCCGCCTACGACTACCAGGGGGGAGGTGCTCCGCAGAACTCGGCGCTGCTGGCCTACTCGATCGACCCCGCGAGCGGCGCGCTCGCCCGAATCGACGAGTGGAGCACCGACGTCGCCGGCGCCGTGTCGCTCGCGGTGAGTCCGGATGGCCGGCACGTGTACCTGGCGGCCTACGGCGAGGACGCCGTGCTGGCCTTCGCGCCCGAGCCGGACGCTGTTGCCCTCGCGGCGGCCGCCGGCGCGGCGCTCGCGACGTTGCTTCGGCGCCGTCGCCTGCGCTTCTCCGAGAGCGAGCAACGGCGCTAGCGGTCCATCACGAGCTTGTCGCGCGACGCGAGTCCCGTCGTAGGTTCTACGCGATCGAGTGTGGAATCGACGCGGAAGCGCGACTCGATCGGCGCCGCAGCGGCGACCACCGCATCCACCGGCAGAGCTTCCCCTGGCATGATTTCGAAGCGCGATTGCAGCTCGGCGAGCAGCGCGGCGGTCACTTCGGCGCGCGTCGCGGTGCCGAGTTCATCCTCGATGCTCCCGGTCGTCACGGGATTCCACGCGACGTTCATCGCGCCGTAGACGGGTTCCAGTACGTCTCGCACGCGAGCGCTGTCGCGTACTACGATCACCCCGCCGACGTGCGCGGCGCCGCGGATCACGCGCTGCCCGACTCCCATCAACTTGCGCACGCCGCGCGCGTTGACGCTGTACGCGCCGGGGCAGTACTCGCCCGGCACTTCGCCGATGCGCGCATCGACGCCGAGTCGGCAGAGCGCCGCGGCTACGATCGCCGCGATTTCTGCAAAGCGCGCGCGGATGCCGTTGCGCGACTCGGGCGCCCGGATCGTCCACGCGAATGCGAGGGTCTCGCGGTGGAAGACGGCGGCGCGGCCGCCGGCGAGTCGCAGCGCGGGTTCGAAGCCGGCTGCGCGCGCGGCGGCAGCCGCTTCGGCGAAGCCGGCGCTCGCAGCGTCGACACCCGAGAAGGCCAGCACGTCGTCGGGTCGATAGAGGCGGAACGTTTCCGGCGCCGCGCCCGTCGCGACGAGATCGAGCAGCGCCCGCGAGAACGCGCTGTCGAACGCCGGCCTCCCCGGAAACCCGAAGTCCACCACCTGCACGCCCCGCCGCACCCGGCGAGCCTAGCGGAGAAAGGGGACGGTCCTCGCCGCGGACGGGCAGGGGACTGGAGGGACACACCTCGCGAAGTGTGTCCCTCCAGTCAAACGCCAAGCACCGTCGAGGACCGTCCCCTCAGTCCTCGCAGAGGATGCGGCCGGCGTCCAGGTCGTAGGGCTCTTCGGGCGGAGCGCTGGGTTGGGGATCGCCGGGGAGCAGCAGGCCCGGGTCGGAGCTCTCGACGTTCGTCCAGGCGGGCGTGCCGTCCAGCATTGCGTCGATCCAGCTCACGATCGTGGGTACGCCGCCCGTCGTGTCGGTGTAGACCTTGTCGTTGCCCCACATCGTGTGCCGCGAGCCGGAACCGATGTAGTAGCGGTAATTCGGCGCATTCGAGGCGGAGTCCTGCACCAGGCTGCGCATGATCGAGTTCCACTCGCAGGTCGGCCTCCACCAGAAGAACCACTGGACCACGTTGCCGGGATTCAGCATCACGTTGTAGAAACCGGTCTGGCCTCCCTGTCCGCCGTCGAACGCCGTGCTGTAGTTGCCGAAGCGATTGCGCGGATAGAAGAGCGCCGATTCGGTCCAAAGATCCGCAGCCGTGAGTTCGGTGAGCGGAACGTTCAGGGCCGGGATCCAGTCGGGCAGGTTCTGCTCGACGCCCCACTTGGAGATGTCGTTTTCCAGGAAGTCCCGGGTGATGACGCCGTTGCCGGCGTCGCCGAGAACGTCGAAGTGGGATGACGGCCAGGCATGTTCCTCGAGCGGGAGCGAATTCACGATCGCGCCGTAAGCGCCCGCGCTGGAACCCGTGACGAAGACCGCGTCCGGATTCACGAAGTGTTCGCGCGCCCACTTCTCGGCGACCTGTGCGTTCACGTAACCCTTGTGGTGGATCGTGACGCTCTGATTTCCGTTCGCGCTCTCATGGTCCACGACCGCGTCGCCCCAGTGCACGTCGCCGGTGCAGTAGGGAACGAACACCGCGTTCCAGTCGCGGAACGGGTTCTCGGGATTCGAGAGGTCGGCGAAGCCGGTGCTCGCGGCCGCGGGATTGTCGCCCGGGCCCGTCGACGTCTTGTGCGTGGGCAGGCTGCACGAGGTGTAGTCCCAGCACGCTCCGCCGCCCTGGTAGTACATCAGCGTCTTGTTGACGCTGCCGCGCTTGACGAAGAACACCCACGGCGTGCCCTTCGAGCAGATCGGCTCGAGCGTCTCGCCCTGGTAGGGCACCTCGGCATTCGGCGTGATCATCGTCCACTCGGTCGAGACGCGCGGGGAAACCAGCGCCGCGTAGAGTGCGTCGTCGGCAGCGGCGCCGACGGCTTCCACAGCCTCGGCGCCGGTCGGGCCGCCTTCACACGACTTCGCCGCGCCCGTCTCCCACTGCTTCGCGAGATGCGCGTTCACCCTGGAAACGCTCCAATCGAGTTGGCTGCGGTCGCGGTCCTGGTCGCGATGGCGAAGGTGCGTCGATTCGGCGTTGAGCAGGTGGCGACACGCCTGTGCGGCGAGCATGTTGCGACGCGACTCACAAACGCGCTCCGCTTTGCCTGCATCGACACACCGCGCATTTTCGCTGTGCTCGTCTTCCTTGTCCTTGTCGCGCTTGTCGAAGCTGCCGTGCTTGTCGTCCTTGTCGCACTTGTCATGGCCGTGGCCGTTGCCTCGTCCTTGTACGGCTCCTTCGGAGGTCGCGATCGCCGTCGCGAGATCCTCGGCACCGGCGTCGAGCACGCTGATCATCTCGGCGGAGGTCGCCGTGGTCTCCTCGCAGGAGACGCCCGCCGCCAGCGACTTCGCTTCCGCTTTCACCCACGTCGACGCGAGCCGCTTGCGCGCTTTGGCGAGTCGCCGGTCCACGGACTGCGAGGGATCGCCGCGATCCCAGGCCCAGACGGCCTCGCGGCAGTAGTCGGCCGCCGCACGGAGCTTGTGGGCGACGCAGACGTCGGTGGGATAGGCGTCGCGTTCGGAGTGGTCGTCGGATCCGGCCTGTGCGGGAGCCGAGCAGAACGCTGCCAGCACGGATGCGGCGAACAGCGCGGGGAATCGCAAGCGGACGTGGAACATGGGGGGCCGCCTCCGGAGGAATCTCTCAGGGAATGGTCGAGGTTCCCATTATTGATCAGACTGAGCCCGTGGGGCAACCCACTCGATTTCCGGCGCCAAGATCTTCGGAGCCACTTGTTGGTCTATGATGGGCCGCCCAACACCAGGAGGCGCCCGTGGCGAGCAGCGCAGCGGACCCGTTCGAGGATTTCCACCTGATCCACCCAGATCACTACGCCGCCCGCGGCTACCCCCACCCCGTCTGGACCCGCCTCCGCCGCGAAGACCCCGTCCACTGGTTCGACCGGACCCGCGGCATGCCGTTCTGGGCGATCACCAGGCACGCCGACATCGTGGCGATCGGGAAGCAGCCCGAGAAGTTCCTGAATGGCCCGCGTCTGGTGCTCTCGCACGAGCCCGAAGTGCCCAACGTCTTCCCGCCCACCCTGATCCAGCTCGACCCGCCCAAGCACGGCATCTACCGGCAGCTCATCTCGAAGCGCTTCACGCCCCGCTACCTGAAGAGCATCCACGCCGACATCGAGCGCATCGGCAAGCAGATCGTCGGCCAGTTGCTCCAGAAGAGCGGCCCGGGCGAGTACGGCGAATGCGACTTCGTGAAGGAAGTCTCGGCGCCGCTGCCGATCGCGGTGATCGCGTGGCTGCTCGGCGTCCCCGAATCGGACTGGAATCTGCTCTTCGACTGGACCAACCGCACCATCGGTGCGGGCGACCCGGAGTACCAGCAGCCCGGCAAGACGCCGCAGGAATCCGCCATGGCCGCGATGACGGAACTGTTCGGCTACTTCGCGAAGCTCGTGGAAGAGAAGCGCAAGAAGCCGGGCGACGATCTCGTCTCGCTCTTCGCGCACCTCGAAGTCGACGGCCAGCGCATCCCGGAGATGGACGTGCTGACCTTCTGCCTGATCATCGTGGTGGCCGGCAACGAGACCACGCGCAACGGCACCACCGGCGGCATGCTCGCGTTCATCGAGCACCCGGACGAGATGCGCAAGCTCGTGCGCAATCCGAAACTGATCGACGCGGCGGTGGAAGAAGTCGTGCGCTGGGTCAGTCCGCTGATCCACTTCGGCCGCACCGCGACCGTGGACTTCGAACTGCGCGGCAAGACGATCAGGGCGGGCGACGCACTCGCGCTGTTCTACCCGTCCGCCAATCGCGACGAGGAAATCTTCCCGGACGGCGACGTGTTCCGTGTCGACCGCAATCCGAATCACCACCTCGGCTTCGGCGTCGGCGAGCACTTCTGCCTCGGCTCGCACGTCGCGCGACTCGAGTTGGCGATCGCCTACAAGTACCTGTTGCCGCGCATCGCGGAGATCGAGATCGCCGGCAAGGTCGAACGGCTCGCCTCGGCGCTGGTCGGCGGCGTGAAGCGCCTGCCGATCCGCTACAAGCTCACGGCGGAATGAGCGACGAAGTCGTCATTCTCCGCGCGCCCGCGCGCTTCACGCTCGTGGAACTCGCCGAGCGCCTGCGCTGACCGCTCGAGGCGGCGGGCGCCGAGCGTGCGATCGTGTTCGGATCCTGGGCTCGCGGCGAGGCGGACGGCTGCTCGGACCTCGACCTCGTGGTCGTCGTGCAGGCCGAGCTTCCCCGCTTCGAACGCGGCAAACTCCTCGCGGGTGTTCTCGACGCCATTCTGATTCCCGTTGATCTGCTGTTCTACACACCCGAGGAGTTCGAGCGCGGCATGAGCAGGCAGCTCGACGTGTTCGACGCGATCGCCCGCGAGGGAGTGACGATCCATGAACGACGAACGGGCTAACGCAGACCGCTGGCTCGCCGCGGCGCGGGATCGACTCGGCGCGGGATCTCGCATTGGGCGATCGCCATGCACCAGCCTGCTTCATCGCGCAGCACGCGGCTGAGAAGGCGATCAAGGCGGTTCACTACGATCAGGGCGCTCGCGGTGTGATCGGCACAACGTGCGCGTTCTCGTGGAGAAGCTCTCGCCTCGGCTTGCGACGCTCGACGCACTGACCGACGCCGCGCGCGAACTCGATCTCTTCTACGTTCCGACCCGCTACCCAACGGTCTCGACAGCGGGACTCCAGCCGAGGCGTTCTCCGCCGCGCAGGCCGCTCGCGCGATCGATCTCGCTGCGCGATTCCTGGACGCAGCGGGATCTACACTCAGCGGGCTCAACGCTCGGAAGTAGACAGGCAAGCACGCTGATCCCGCCCTCATAGCGGATCGACGTAGATCGGCGACGACCAGGCGCGCTCTTCGCTGTCGGCGAGGCAGTCGTCGCTCGCCGGGGTGCGGTAGTCGCCGTAGCAGGGATTCACCTTCACGCAGCGGCCCGACGCGTCGGTCTCGCAGCGCAGGTTCGCCGCGTTCACCGTGGGCGTCGCTTCTTCGATCGCGCGTACGTAGTAGCTGGCGGAGCGCGGCGCCGTCGCGAACTCGGAATCCTCGAACTGCACGACACAGCCGGCCTGGCTCGGTTCGCACGGGAAGACGCGCCACGGGTCGTCGATCAAGCCGGCCACCGCTTCGCCCGGCTGCGCCTGTGGGCGGATCCGCACGACCTCGATGCGGGTGATCAGTTTGCGCTCGTCGGACGGGTTGAAGCACTCGCCCTTGCAGAGGGCTTCGAGACGCGACGCAGTGAGCGTCTGCTCGCTGAACTCCGGGCAGCCAGGCTGCTGTTTCTGCGCACCGACCGCGCGCACTTCGAAGCGCGGCGCCGTCGCCATGCGCACCTCGCCGCCCATCGGCACCGCGCTGACGCCACCCGCCCGCGCCGGCGCGTTCAGAAGATGGAACCAGAGCAAAATGCGATCGCCGCTCGTCCCATAGACCTCTTTGCGCTCGAGGGCGTTCCAGACGGCGTCGCGCGAGCGGCCTTCCGCGTGCACCGCGGCGAGACCTCCCGTCAGGAAGAACGACGCCTGCCGTTCGGTCTCCAACACGTTGAGATTCTGACGCGCCGCGACGAGATCCACCGCGCGCGATTGCGGCTCCGCCGGCTCCGCCTCACCGATGAGGCGCGTACGCCACTTTGCGCTCGGCGTTCCGATCGCCTCGGTGTTGCCGTGTCGCGCAAACTCCTTGTATCCCGTGCCAGCGCGCGCGGTGTGGTTGTCGCTCGACGCGATGAAGCCGAAGCGGAAGTTGCGCGGGGCGGCGGGATCGTCGAAGTTCGTGATCGCGAGCGCGTACTGCGAAGAGCCGCCCGGCCGCGAGTTGAACGCGGGCAGGAAACAGTCGCGACACTGGCCGGCGTCGAGCCAATCCTCGGCGCGCACGCCCGGCACCGACCGATGACCGGCGACGCCCGCGTCGGCGTAGTTCTGGCGCGCCTCCGCCGCGCGCTTCGTGCACTCGCCGGCGTCGAGACCCGCTTCGCGACAGCGCGCTTCGATGATCTCGCCGGCGCGCCAGCAACTCGGCAGGTAATCGGGCGTCGGCTCGGGGCAGCTCGGCTTGCCGTTCGCGTCATACACGATTTCGTGCCAGTCGCGGTACTCCTCCGAGTTGCCGTGGCCCGACATCACCTCGATCAGTCGCTGTCGCGACGGGTCGTGCTGCGCGCCGACGAGCTGCTTGTCCCACGAGATGCCGGGCGGCGAATAGAAGCCCCAGGTGTTTCCGTGCGGAATCACGATTGCCTCGCCGCCCCACTCACTGAGCTTGCGAAACAGATCAGCGGGTGTCGCGGCGGATTCGTAGCAATCGGAGGGAAGCTGCTTCGACGAAACGCCTTCCGCGCAGCGCGGCACCGCGGCGATTTCTTCGACGAAGGTGATGAAGTTCCAGTAGCGCTGGCGATTCGGGAAATCCGCGAAGGGCAGGATGCGCGGCACGCGCCTGCCGGCGTTGCGGAGCGCATTGGTAGCGAGTCCCCCCGCGCCGATCGGCCTCGCCGGCACGTCGGCGTCGGCGGTCTGGCGCAGCACCACGTTCTTGTGTCCATAGTGTTCCTCGGGCGTGGCGCCGACCTGGCTCCATTCCCAACCGAGGAAGGCGACGACATCCGGGTTGGCTGCGTCACCGGCGACGGCATTGCATTGCCGGATCGCTTCCCGGGTCTCGGTCCAGCGCTGCGGCGTGCTCGCCTCGGCGTGGTCGTTCACCGACCAGAAATCGAGCGACGAACAGAAGCGCGCGTAGTCGCAGGCATCCGACACCGGGTGCGCGCCTTCGCCCTGCAACATCGGCAGCGAACCGAGGAACGCGTCGCTCGAGAAGGTGGTGTGGACGTGGAGGTCGCCGAACAGGATCTGCTTGTCCGGCGGCGCGACCGAGAGCGCCGTGGCGGCGGTCCGCTGCGCCGCTGCGCGCTCGCTCAGGACCGTTGCCGGGATCGACGTCGCAGTCGGCTCGCCCGCGTCTTCGTGACGGCCGTAGCATCCGAACCAGGCGCCGGCGACATAGAGCCCGGCGATCGACACCAATCCGAGCAAAGCGAACAGAACACGGCGGATGGACATCAGGCCCCCTTCGCATTGCGCTCACTCTACGCGCTGGTGAAGATCGGGAGCAACCCCTCGCGCCACGGCTCGAGCCCTGCTGGCGACCCACCGGTGTCGAAGCGCGGGCCGCGCCGCTACGTTGCGCGCTTCGCAGGTAGGGAGTCTCATCGTGATCGAACATGGACGTGTGGTCTCGATCGAATACACGCTGACGCTGGACGACGGGAGTACCGCCGACACCAACGTCGGCGGGGAGCCGCTCTTCTACACGCAAGGCGGCGGCGAAATCCTCGAAGCACTCGAAGAGGCTCTCGCCGGGCTCGAGGTGGACGACGAAAAGCGCGTCCGCATTCCGGCCGAGCAGGGTTACGGCGCGGTCGATCCCGAGGCGTTCAATCAAATCGACCTCGATGCGATCCCCGAGGAGGCGCGTCACGTCGGCGCGATGCTGGTGGCGGAGGATCCCGAGGGCAATCAGCGTCCCGTGCGGGTCCACGAAGTGCGGGCCGACGGCGTCGTCCTCGATTTCAACCATCCGCTGGCCGGACAGGCGCTGAACTTCGCGGTTCGCATCGTGGCGATCGACTAGAACGAGTTGCATCCTGCGCCGGACGCCTTTGCGTCCTGCGCAGACGACCTCTAGTTTGCTCGTCTTCTCAACAAGGAGATCTTCATGACCCGTAATCCCAAGGCGCGCCTCTTCGCGGCGAGCGCCGCCGCGTTGCTCGCGGTGTCGAGCGTCGGTTGCGCGACGCGTGGTCGCGTCGAGACGCTCGAGAAGCGTGTCGATGCGCTCGAAACGCACATCGAGAAGGTCGATGCCAAGGCCGAGCAGGCCTCGGACAAGGCGGAAGCGGCCTATCGCGCTTCCGAGACCGCCGCGCAGCGCGCCGAAGACGCCGCCCGCACGGCGGACGCGATCTTCAAGAAGAGCGTGCACAAGTAGGTGATCTCGCGCCGGCCGGAGGAACCGGCCGCGCCAACACCAGTCAGGTGGCGCACAGCCCCGCGAGCGCAACTCATGGTTCCGCGCCACGGCCGGGGACGGCCGCGCGCCAACACGAATCAGGGGGCTTCGGTTACCGGAGGCAGCCCCTCTGGGGCTGCCTCGATCGGCGGGAGCGTGCCGATCGGAACGGGTGTACCGCGTTGCTCGTCGATCGCGCGGTGCAGCGCGATCGCATCGACGTACTGGAGCAGGTCCAAGGCGCGCAGCCGTTCGACCAGCATCTGCTCGCGCGCGGGATCCTTGCCGTAGAGATCGGGATGCGACTCGACGTAGAGCGTGCTGCCGCGCTGGCCGAGCTTCACGGTCTGGTAGAGCAGTCGCAGCGGCGTCTTCTCTTTGGTTCGCAGGAAGAGCCGCTCGATCTGGTCGTTGTAGAGGCGGATGCAGCCGTGCGTCGCCAGCCGGCCGATCGACCACTCGTTGTTCGAGCCGTGGATGCCGTAGCTCGTGCCGCCGATCGTCATCCAGTAGGGACCGAGGGGATTGTCGGGACCGGGCGGCACGACGGTCGGGAGCCCCGGCCGCTCCGCCTGGATCGACTTCGGCACGTGCCACGCGGGCTGCGCGCGTTTCTTCCCGATCTTGAACTCGCCCATCAGCGACGGATCGACCTCGTCGCCGATCGCGATCGAGAACAGCTCCGGTTCACCGAGCTCGTTCTTCACGGTGAAGTCGTAGAGCTGCATTTCGGGCACGTTGATGACGAGCCCACGCCACGGCGGTTCGGGCAGGATGTGCTCGGTGGGGAGTTGGACCACCGTGCCCCGGTCCGGAATCCAGACGTTCTTGATGTGGGGGTTCATGCGCGTCACGCGGTCGAAGCCCAGTCGGTGGCGGTAGGCGATGTCGAGCACGGTGTCTTCGGCGCTCTCGACGATTTCGCTCGACGGCTCGCCGACCACCGCCGGAAGCGCGGCGAGTCGCGGATCGGTGGCGGCGCCCGGCTGTGCGACGGCTCGCACCGCGAGCAGGCACGCCACAAGCGTGAACGCGACGCTTTTCATGGCGGCGCAGGCTAGCTCACGAACTTCGCGCGGCTTCCAACCTCGTGATCTCCGCTCGCCTTGTTGCAGCCAGCGCACCGAGATCGGATAGATTCGCGCGCGGATGTTGCGTCGCGTCGTCATTGCCGCCTGCTGCTTCGCATGGATCGCCTGCGCGAAGCCGCCGGTGGCGCCACCGACTCCGGCGCCCGCGCCGCCGGTGACGCCCGCGCCGTCGCCGCCCTGCAAGCGCGCCGAGCGCATCGACGTGAGCAAGTCGCAGCGGTCGCTCACGGTTCGCTGCGTGGGCGGCGGGGCTCTGGAATTCCCGATCGCGCTCGCACGCGAACGCGGACCGAAACGCGTCGCCGGCGACGAGCGCATGCCCGAGGGCGATTACCGGATCATCGGCCCGCCGCGAAAGAGCCGGTTCTACGTCTTCATTCCGATCGACTACCCGTCGCGCGCCGACGCGGACCGCGCGCTCGAGGAGGGTCGCATCACGGCGGAAGCGCACGCCGCGATCGTGCATGCACACCGCAAGGGCCAGCTGCCGCCGCAGGACACCCCCCTCGGCGGCACCCTCGGCATCCACGGCGAAGGGCCCCGCTGGCGCGGCGACCTCGCCCTCAATTGGACCTACGGCTGTATCGCCGTCACCGACCTCGCCATCGCCCAACTCGCCAAACTCGTCCGCCCCGGCACCCCGGTCCACATCGCGGACTAAGGGGACGTCGCGGACTAAGGGGACGGTCCTCGTCGAGGACTGGCGCTGAACTCGAGGGACAGACCTGTTCGAGGTGTGTCCCTTTTCTCCTCGCCCAGTCCACTTCCAGGACCGTCCCCTTTCTCCGTGCTAAGGTGCGCCGCCCGACTGGGCTCCCCATTTCCTCCCGCCCGATGGTTCCATGACGACGACCGAACTCTTCGAGGGCGTCCCCGCCCAGCTCGCTTCGGCCATGAAGCGGCGCGGATTTTCAACCCTCACCGCGGTTCAGCGCGCGGTGCTCGAAGCCGAGTGCGAAGGGCGCGACCTGCGCATCTCTTCCCAGACCGGCTCCGGCAAGACCGTGGCGCTGGGAATCGCCTTGGCGCGCCACTTCATCGCTGCCCCGACCAGCGGCCCCGGCGCCGGTCCCTCCGGCCTCATCATCGTTCCGACCCGCGAGCTGGCTGCCCAGGTGCGCGAGGAGCTGCGCTGGCTCTACGAAGAGATCCCCGCGCTGCGCGTGGAAGTCGTGACGGGCGGCATGGACCTCTGGCGCGAACGGAAGCTGCTCGCGCAGAAGCCAGGGCTCGTCGTCGGGACGCCCGGCCGCATGCTCGATCACATCCGCAACGGAGCGCTCGATTGCTCGCAGGTCGAACACGTCGTGCTCGACGAAGCCGACCAGATGTTCGACATGGGCTTTCGCGAGGAACTCGAGGCGATCCTCGAGGCGCTGCCCACCGAGCGTCGCAGCCATCTCCTCTCGGCGACCTTCCCGCCGCAGGTCCGACAGCTCGCCAACCGCTTCCAACGCGACGCGCTCCACCTCGAAGGCACGCGACTCGGCGCCGCGAACGAGGACATCGAGCACATCGCCCACCTGGTGCGCCCGAACGAGTGGTACGCCGCGCTCGTGAACGTGCTGCTGCTGACCGAGGGCGAGCGCTGTCTCGTCTTCGTGCGCCGCCGCGTCGACACGGTCGAGCTGGCCGAGCGACTCGCCGGCGACGGTTTCGTCGCGCTGCCGCTCTCCGGCGACCTCGCGCAGGGCCAGCGCACGCGCACCTTGAACGCCTTCCGCAACGGCAGCGTCCCGGTCCTCGTCGCCACCGACGTCGCCGCACGTGGCATCGACGTGCCCGACATCAACACCGTCATTCACCTCGAACCACCCTCGGACGCCGAGATGTACACGCATCGCAGCGGGCGCACCGGCCGGGCCGGACGCAAGGGACGCAGTCTGCTGATCGTTCCGCCGTTCGCGCAGCGCGCGGTGGAACGCGCCCTCTACGGCGCGCGCGTCAAGGCGGAATGGCAACCCGTCCCCACGCCCGACAAGGTGCGCAAGGCAATCGAGAAGCGAGCGCGCCGCCAGGTGCGCGCAATGCTCGACGCCGAAACAGGCCCCAGCGAGACACAGATCAGTTACGCCGCGCAGTTGCTCGAAGGACGCAATCCCGCGGCGGTCGTGGCGACGCTGCTCCGCTTCGCGAATCCGGCGCTGCCGCGCGAGCCGATGGCGGTGAACGCCATCGATCCCGAGGAGGAGCGGAAGCGCTCGCGCGCGCGCGACGACGCGCGCTTCCACTGGCGCAACAAACAGGGTCCGAACCGCAGCTCCGGCCCCGGCCGCTTCCAAAACGCGCGTTCGTCCCGGAACTCCGCCTACAAGAAGCCCTGATCCCACTCAATGAGGCTTCCCTGGGAAACGCTCGACGCCGCGACGACGAGCGAGGGACGCCTCGAACTCCGCCGCCGCGGCGCGCGCGAGTTCCTCATCACGATCGCAGGTCGCGTGCTGATGAACAGCAAGGCGAGCCTCTCCGAACTCGCACTCGGCCGGCTCGCCTGCGAAGCGATCGCGAAGCGTCCGGCGCCCCGCGTGCTGATCGGCGGTCTCGGCATGGCGTGCACGCTGCGCGCTTGTCTCGACGTGCTTCCCGCGCGCGCGCGAGTCGTCGTCGTCGAACTCAACGACGTCGTCGTGCGCTGGTGCCGCGAAGGTCCGCTCGCCGAGTTGACGGGTCACGCGGCGCTCGACCCGCGCGTCCGGCTGCGAGTCGGTGATGTCGCCGACGTGATTCGCGAAGCCGCGAGCACCGGCGCCGATCGCTTCGACGCCGTGATCCTCGATCTCTACGAGGGCCCGCATCCGATCTGCCCGCGCGATCACCCGCATTACGGGCAGGCAGCGCTCGATCGCGCGCACGCCGCTCTCCGTGACCGCGGTGTCTTCGCACTCTGGTCCGAAGACCCGAACCCCAGCTTCGAAAAACACCTCACCCGCGCCGGCTTCGCCGTCCGCAGCGAACGCCCTCCCCACGGCGCCCGCCGCCACGTCGTGTATCTCGGAGAAAGAGGAGAAAGGGGACGGTCCTCGATGTGACCTGGCTGTGGAGTTCGGGGACACACTCTGCCCAGGTGTGTCCCTCCAGTCCACGCCCAGTCTTCGAGGAGGACCGTCCCCTTTCTCCTCGGTCGCTCGGGTACGCTTGGTGGGATGAGTGGCATGTTGGTGCGGGCGGGGGCGAGCGCGCTGCGACTCGAGCGGGCGGCGGCGTGGCTGGCCGGGCGCGCGGCTTCGGAAGAGGTGCTCGTCGTGGCGGCGACGCACGACGCCGCGAGCGACCTGCTCCGCCACGCCGCGACGACGCGGGGCGCGGCGTTCGGCTGGACGTGGAAGGCGTCGTCGCGGCCGAAGGTGTGCGC
>JAGSPS010000400.1 GCA_018262315.1 Deltaproteobacteria bacterium
GCGCGAACTCGGCCGGCGCGGCCTGCTCGCGCTCGCGATCGCCTCGGGCTTCGGCGCCTTCGCGCTGCAAGTGCTGCTGGTGCAGTCGTTCGCGCAGGTTCTCAACCAGTCGATCTACGCCTTCGGCGCAGTTCTGGTCGTGGTGCTGCTCGCGATCGCCGCGGCGGGCGCGCTGGTGGCGGCTCTCCAGAGCCGGGCCGGCCTCGATCCGCGCACGCTGCTCGGACTCGCGCTCGCGGCGGCGGCGCTGGCTCTCGCGGCGTTCCCTGCCGCGCTCGCGCGCGCCACCCACGACTTCGAGTACGTCGGCGGCGACGGCGGCGGTCTCGCCTATCTCGCCGCCGCGCTCGGCGTCGTCGTCGTGACCGCGGGTCCGGCGATCCTGGCCGCGTCGTTCATCTTCCCCGCCACCTTCGCAGCGGCCGGTCGCAGCGCGCGCAAGGGCGCGGGCTCCGTTCTCGGGCGGCTCGTCGTCGCGAACACGCTCGGCGCGATCGCCGGCGCGATCGCTGCGCCGTATCTGCTGATGCCGGCGTTCGGCTTGTGGCCGTCGTTCGCGGCGCTCTCGATCGGCTACGGCGCCGCCGCCGTGTTCGTGCCCGACGCGAATCTCCGCTGGCGCATCCGCCGCGATCTGATGCTCACGGTCGGCTGGATGATCGTGGTGTTCCGCGCGAGTCCGCTCGCGGTGCCGCCCTTCCATCTCGCGCCGGGCGAGACCGCGCTCGCGATCGAGACGACCCCGGCAGCGATCGTCGCCGTCGTCGAGCGCGACGGCGAGCGCCTGATCCGCATCGACAACCACTACGCGCTCGGCGGCACCGCGGAACGCGTCCACCAGGAGCGGCAGGCGCACCTGCCGCTGCTGCTCGCGCCGCACGCACGCCGCGTCGCGTACGTGGGGTCGGCGACGGGCATCAGCGCGGGCGGCGCGCTCGCCCACCCGATCGAGTCGCTGCACCTCGTCGAGATCGTGCCGGGAGTCGCGCGCGCGGCCGAGCACTATTTTGCCGACGCCAACCGCGGCGTCTACCGCGACCCGCGCACCCACGTCGTGCTCGATGATGCCCGCAACTTCCTGCGCACCACGCGCGAGCGCTTCGACGTCGTCATCGCCGACCTCTTCGTCCCCTGGCAGGCCGGTACCGGCTCGCTCTACACGCGCGAACATTTCGAAGCGGTGCGCGCGCACCTCGATCCGGGCGGAATCTTCTGCCAATGGCTCCCGCTCTACCAACTCTCGGAAGCGGAACTGCGCGTCATCGCCGCCACCTTCCTCGACGTCTTCCCGAACGCCGCGCTCTTCCGCGGCGATTTCTACGGCAACTTCCCGATCGCGGCGCTGGTGGGACTCACGGGCGAAGCGGCGCAGCCCGCGGCGATCGCGGAGGCATCGCGACGACTCGCCGCAGCGGGCGTCGGCGATCGCTGGGTCGCGGATCCCGCGGGCGTGTGGTCGCTGTACGTCGGCCCGCTCGCGCCGGTCGCGGTGGCGCTGGCGGGCGAGCCGCGCAACACCGACGACCGCCCCGTCATCGAGCAGCTCGCCGCCGCGACGCACGCCGGTGGCAAGCGCGGCAAGCTCGACGTAATCGTGGGGCCGAAATGGGTGCGCTTCACCGAGTCGCTGCGAGCCGCAGCGAGCGGGCGCGATCACGTCTTCGCGCTCGACACCGACGAGCGCCGCGCCAGCGACGGCGGCGCAGCGCTGCAGATGGCGGGAGCGCTGTACGTGGCGCGCGAGACGGAAGCGGCGGCGCGGGCGTTCGCGACGGCGTCAAAGTTGTTGCCCGCGCGGTTGGTCAAGGACGCAGAGGCAGATGCCACGGCGGCGGAGTTGTGGGGTGTCGAGTGAGGCGGCGGATGGTGGGTGCGAGGCAGATTTTCGCTTGCGTCGCGGTGGCGTGTGGGGGCAGGCTAGGATCGCGATCTCGGAAACCGAGCGGTTGAGGTGGTGACCAGCGGTCCCGCACTTCAGTAGCTGTTGGGCTGCCGACCGGAGATTGTGCGATGCCTGTGCGTCAGCTTCTCGAGCAGCTTCTCCGCATCGTTGCGGACTCCGATGACTACTTCGTTTCGGGATCGCTTTCCTTTCTGCCGCTGGTGCCGGCCTACCGCGAGCCCGTGCACGACGTCGATGCTTCCCTGTCGGCGCCGCTCTTCGAGAACCGGCGCGAGCGTTCCTCCCCAAGGCCGTCTGGTATCTCGGTTCCGGACCTACTGCGACGACGGGCAACGCCGATCTTGCCAAGCACCTTCAGGATCTCACCCACCTGCTGCCGATCGTGGACTGGCAGTTCCTCGCTCAGCTGACCCGAGAGTGTTCGATCCGGTGGTTCGGCAGGCGTCTCCCGGGCTTCGTCGATCGCCACCTAAGTCCGTTTGGCGGTCTAGATCTCCGGAGCCTCCGCGAGCAGCTTGAGTCGGCAGCCCAAGCCAATGGAGCTGGCGTCCCTTGCACTTGAGCCATGCGGGTGGCTCATGCCATCGTGGGGCACACAGAGCGGCGTCGGGATTGCGGTCAGGTCGGGCCGCGTTTCAACCCTTCGGTCCAACCGGGGGGCGTCCTTTCGTCTTCTCTCGGAGATCGACTCCGGCCGCTTTGAAACCTGCGTCTCTGTCCCGCTCGTGTTGGAATACGAGGCGGCACTCTTCCGGCAGGCTCGCTCTGTCGGTCTTTCCCGGCGGGAGGCCTCCGATGCCCTCGACTACATCTGCTCCGTGGCAAGGCGCCAGTTCATCTTCTTCCTCTGGCGTCCGCAGCTGCGCGATCCGGGCGATGACATGGTCCTAGAGGCTGCCGTTGCCGCTGGCT
>JAGSPS010000401.1 GCA_018262315.1 Deltaproteobacteria bacterium
CTCTCGTGTATCTCACCGCCGCCGTGGTGTCGGTGCCGGTCGCGCGGCGACTCGGCCTCGGGTCGGTGCTCGGCTACCTCGTCGCGGGCGTCGCGATCGGACCCTTCGGCCTCGGGCTCGTCGGAACCGAAGGGCAAGACGTGCTGCACTTCGCCGAATTCGGCGTGGTGATGATGCTGTTCGTGATCGGCCTCGAGTTGCAGCCGGCGATGCTGTGGCAGATGCGCGGCGCGCTGCTTGGAGTCGGCGGTCTGCAGGTCGCCGCAACCGCACTCGTGCTCGGATTCGCCGCGGTTGCGCTCGGAATCGAGTGGCGGGCCGCCGTAGCGATCGGGTTGATCCTCTCGCTCTCCTCGACGGCGATCGTGTTGCAATCGCTCACCGAGAAGGGCCTGCTCAGGACGGAAGCGGGCGAGCGCTCGTTCGCGGTGCTGCTGTTCCAGGACATCGCGGTGATTCCGATGCTCGCGGTCTTGCCGCTGCTCGCGATCTCGTCGCCGACGAGCGTCGCGCTTGCAAGCGAGCATGCCGGCTCCTTCGTCGCGCAGCTTCCGGCCTGGGAGCGCGCGCTCGTCACCACCGGCGCGGTGGCGACGATCGCCGGAACGGGCCAGTTCCTGGTGCGCCCGCTCTTCCGCTTCATCGCGCGCAGCGGGGTCCGCGAGGTGTTCACCGCGGCGGCGCTGCTGATCGTCATTGCCATTGCGCTCGCGATGCGGAGCGTCGGACTCAGCCCGGCGCTCGGTACCTTCCTCGGCGGCGTGGTGTTGGCGAACAGCGAATACCGCCACCAGCTCGAGAGCGACGTCGAGCCGTTCAAGGGTCTGCTGCTCGGTCTCTTCTTCATCGCGGTCGGCGCTTCAATCGACTTCGCACTGGCCGGTGCGCACGCGGGCGCCGTCACCGCGCTGGTGCTGGGACTCGTCGCGGCGAAGTTCGCGGTGCTGTTCGCGCTCGGCCGCTCGACGCGGATGAGTCCCGACCAGGGACTGCTCTTCGCGTTCGCGCTCGCGCAGGGCGGCGAGTTCTGTTTCGTGCTGTTCTCGTTCGCCGCGCAGAACGGCGTGCTCGACGGAGCGACGGCGAACCTGCTGGTCGCGACGGTGGCGCTCTCGATGGCCGCGACGCCGTTCCTGCTGCTCGCGAACGAGCGACTGATGCAGCCGCGCTTCGGCTGCCCGGAGGCGCCGGAGCGCCAGCCCGACGTGATCCGCGACGACCAGAACGCGGTGATCCTCGCCGGCTTCGGCGCGTTTGGAAGCGTCGTCGGTCGCTTCCTGCGCGCGAACGGCATTCGCACCACCGTGCTCGACCTCGACACCGACCAGGTCGATCTGATGCGCCGCCTCGGCATCGAGGTGTACTACGGCGACGCGTCGCGCGAGGATCTGTTGCGCTCGGCCGGCGCGGCGCATGCGCAGTTGCTGATCGTCTCGGTCGGCGGTCTCGAGAACACGCAGCGCGTGATCCGCACCGCGAAAGAGCACTTCCCGAACCTGCGCGTCTTCGCGCGCGCCCACACGCGCATGGAGGCCTACGACGTACTCGAAGCGGGCGCCGACGGTGTCTACCGCGCGTCGCTCGACACATCCCTGCGCGCCGGCGTGGACGCGATGCGTGCGCTCGGCTTCCCGGCCCACCAGTCGCTTCGCGCCGCGCAGTACTTCCGTCGCTACGACGAACGCGAGTGGCGCGCGCTCGCCGACGTGCGCCACGACGACTCGGTGTTCCAGACCCGCGCGCGCGAATCGGTCCAACACCTGGAGCGCCTGCTGGCCGCCGAGTTCCACGGCATCGAACGCCCCGACCAGTCCGATTGGGATTCCGATGCGCTGCGCGCTTCGACGACTCGCCCGGAAGAGTCGTGAGCGCGCTCACGATCGGGCTGCTGCTCACCGTGTCGATGGCGGCCTTCGAGGCGCTCGCCGTCGCGACGATCCTGCCCGAGACGGTGCGCGAGATCGGCGGACTCGAGTGGTATGGATGGGCCTTCACCGGCTTCATGCTCGCCAACCTGGTCGGCATCCCACTCGCGGGCGAAGCGGCCGATCGGCGCGGGCCCGCGCTGCCCTTCCTCGTCGGCGTCGTCGCGTTCGCGGGCGGACTCGCGATCGCGGGCTTCGCGAACTCGATGGAAGTGCTCGTCGCGGGACGCGTGCTGCAGGGCGGCGGCGCGGCGGCGCTCTCCTCGGTCGCGTACGTCGCGGTCGCGCGCGCCTATCCCGCGCAAGAGCAGCCGCGCATGATGGCGCTGCTTTCGAGCGCGTGGGTGCTGCCGGGACTCTTCGGGCCCGCGCTGGCAGCGGGCGTCGCGCGACAGGCGGGCTGGCGCTTCGTGTTCCTCGGACTCGCACCCGCGACACTGTTTGCGGGCGCTCTTGCGCTGCGCGGGTTGCGCAGCCTCGGTCCGGCGCCGGCGGGAGCGGATGCGCCGCGCTCGACCAGCCTTCGCGACGCCTCGCTGCTGGCGTTTGGCGTCGCGCTGACGCTACTCGGTTCGCGCAACGAACGGACGCTCGTCGCGGTCGGCCTCGCGCTCGCTGGTGCCGGGCTGGCGCTCTACGCGCTGCTGCGATTGCTGCCGCAAGGAACGCTGCGCGCGCGCGCCGGTCTGCCCGCGGCGATCGCCGTGCTCGCGCTGGTGAACTTCACGTTCTTCGCGGTCGAAGCGTTCCTGCCGCTGGCGCTCACCGACGTGCGCAGCGCGGGCATGACCTGGGTCGCGGCGGCGCTCACGGCCGGGACGCTCGCGTGGACGGCAGGGTCGTGGATCCAGGCGCGCGGCGCGACGCGCGCATCGCGCCGCACGCTGCTC
>JAGSPS010000148.1 GCA_018262315.1 Deltaproteobacteria bacterium
TTCCTGTTCGGCGGGCAGATCGGCGAGGGCGTGTTGCTGAAGGGCGGCAAGCCTGCTGCCTACTACAACTCCGTCGCGGCATCCTACGGCTTGCAGGCGGGCGTCCAGGTCTTCGGCTACGCGCTGTTCTTCATGAACGACGGTGCGCTCAGGTACCTCGATTCGAGCGGCGGCTTCGAGCTGGGCGTCGGGCCGAGCATCGTCGTCGTCGATGAAGGCATAGGCAAGTCGATCACCAGCACGACGGTTACGCAAGACGTCTATGCCTTCGTTTTCTCCCAGAAGGGCCTGATGGCCGGCATCGGCCTGCAGGGTTCGAAGATCACCCGGATCTCGAAATAGGAAAGACACGCGCGGGGACGCGGGAGAGGGGAGCCACCTTGTCGAACACACGTCTGTATCTCGCCGCGAGCCTGGCCTGCATGCTGTCGAGCGGCGTCGTCTACGCCGCCGACAGCGGCGCGGCGGATGCGCCCGAAGCGCAGCCGGGGGTCCTGCTCGAGACCATTCGGGCCAACCGCCAGGCGCTCGTCGCGGTCAACCTGGATCTCAGCCCAGAGGAGGCCGGCAAGTTCTGGCCGCTCTACGACCGCTACCAGAAGGAGATCAGCGCCATCGGCGACCGCGTGGTCGCCATCGTGGACGAGTACACCGCAACCTTCCGCAACCTCTCCAACGACAAGGCGCTGCAGCTCATGGAGAACTACCTCGCTGCCGAGGCCGAGCGCGTGCAGGTGCGGCGCACCTACCTGGGCGAGTTCGCGAAGATCCTGCCGGGGCGAACGCTGGCGCGCTTCTACCAGATCGAGAACAAGATGGACGCCGTCCTCCGCTACGACATGGCGGCGACGATTCCGGTCGTCGACGAAAAGCGCGGAACCCCGGCGAAGTGAGAGGCGCCCGCCGGCCTTCGAAAGAAGCTGGAGGCCCGGCCTTGGCGCCCGGGTCGAGGCGCCAGAGGTCAGCGGTTCCTGGCGGTGCGTCGGCGCAGCGCGGCCAGGCACGCGAAGCTCGTCATTGCAAGCAAGCTCGTCCCGGGTTCGGGGACGAGACTCGCGACACGAAAACCGACTCCGCTGCCCTCGTACGACGGGTCGAATTCGCTCGCGATCGACGCGGCGAGGATGCCGACGCCGTTGCCCCAGCTCCCGCCCCGGAAGCCCCGGGACGAGACGCTCACGATCTCTTCGTTCCACTCCCAGACATTCCCGCCCTGGTCATACGTGCCGTAGGGGCTGTCGGAGAGGCCGTAGGCACCGGCATCCGTGAGCGCGCCAACGGCGAGATCGCAGTTCGCCGAGTTGCCGGTGTCGGCGCCCGGCGCGACGCAGCCCGTCACGCTGTCCGTCCCAGTCGGGTAGTCGAGGTAGGTCGCCGAGAGCGCGTCGTAGTACGCCGCCTTGTACCACTCGTTCTCGCTGGTGAGGAAGACGTTGGCGCCGCCGTTGCGCGTGACGGTCGGGCCGTTGCTCGGGATGGCCGTCCCGCCGAGCAACGTGTACGCGCCCGTCTCCGTGTCGCCGATCCCCTCGCCGTTGTCCAGCCAGTTCGAGAAGCGCAGCGCATCGTAGAACGAGACGTAGACCACCGGCTTGTTCTCGAAGCCGAGCTTCGCCGTGTAGGTATGACTGCCGGAGACACCAGTCTGCGTGATGCCGCCGAAGGTCGCGTCGCTGCCCATGCTCGCGTTGTAGAGGCCCAACGGGTCGGTGGCCGCCTTCGCGTTCAAGAACTCCGCGTACTGGGCGTTCGTCGTCTCGTACCGCGAGATGAAGTAGGCGTGGTCGACGGACCCGCAGTTCGCCGCTTCGCAGTTGGTCAGGGTGTCGGCCGCGTTGTTCGGGTTCCCGATCGGCACCCAGTCGATGGTGGCCGCTTCTGCGGGAGGGGAGAAGAACAGAGCAACGAGAACGACCAGCTGGCGCATCGGGACCTCCTGCCGTGACGGGAGGCGCGCGGCGCAGGCAGCACTCGGCTCCTTCCGTAAGGTGCCGCTATTTGACCACAGCGCCCACGTCGGAGGCAAGCCCCGAAGCCGTCACGCACGAAGAGCTGCGTCCCCTCGCGGCTTCGATTCCCATTGGGAACGCCACGCTTCGCATCGAGCCCGGCAGCGGCCGGCGACTGCGACGACGCCGATTGACCGACCGCCCCGCAGTGGCTAGCCCAGCCCCATTCCTCGTCTCCCGCGAGCCGACACCACCATGGGTCAGGAAACGCGCGGCCTCACGCTGGAGGCGGCTTGCACGGCGATTCCCACTTCCTGCCCGAACGAGATCTCGAGCTGGTGCCCGTCGGGATCGCGCAGGAAGGCCCAGTAGCCGACCGGGTAGCCGGAGTCGGTCGGGCCGAGCGCGAGGCAACCGTCTTTGCGCGCCTGCGCGGCGAGGCGGTCGACCTCGTCGCGCGACGCGCAGCCGACGCCGATGTGGTTGAAACCGGCAAGTAGGAAACTGACGCGCGGCACTTCGATCAGCACCAGCACGAAGGGGCGCGTGAGGTCGGAGATCCACGCGACACGCGTCGTTTCCTTGCGTTCGTGCACCACCTTCATGCCGGCGTAGCGCGCATAGAAGGCGATGCTGGCGTCGAGATCGGCGACGGTCAGCGCGACGTGGGTGGCGCCGACGTCGGTGGGGGCTGCAGACACGCGAATCTCCTCTCGAGCGCGAGCCCCGAGAGTGCCACGCGTTGCGGGGTGGCGCAGCGAGCGGGATGCGCTTCGGTCGCCTGCGGCCGCGGGTTCGCCTTCAGCCCGCGTTCGGAGTCGGCGCGAGCGCGCGCGTGAGCACGCGCTGGAAGCCGGGATTTGCGAGCAGTCCCACGACGTCGCGGCGCTGGACCAGATCGACGACGGCCGGATCGTTGGCGAGGCGCGCGAGATCGGGATCCTCGCGAAGCTGGCGCAGGCGCGGTCCGATCTTTTCGAGTGCGGCGCGCATCTCGAGCGCGAAGATGGCGGGGTCGCCGGCGGAGATCTCGTCGACGAAGCCGACGGCCGCGAGCTCGCGCCGCAGAGCCGTGTTCCATTGAATCCTCTGGAAGCTGGGCTGCGCGAGCGCGGACTGAACCGCGTCGCCTTCGACGTAGGCCCAGAATTCACGGTCTTCGGCGAGCGCGGCGATCTCGGGCGTCGCGGCGAGCGCGCGGAGCTGTTCGATCGCTTCGCCGGGTTGCGCGAGCGCGTGCGCGGCGAGGTCGGCGCCCGGCGTGTCGCCGAGCGCGGCCTCCACGCCAGCCGTCACCGCAGCACGCGCGACGCTGCGCAGCGGCGTCTCGACGGCCGGCTCGTCACTCGCGCTGCGATCGGCGAGCCGCGGCAGCGCGTCGGTCCAGAGCGCGAGTACGCCGATCAGTAGCACCAGCAGCGAACCCCGCAGCGCGCCGAAGCAGGCGCCGCCGATCCGGCTCCCGACGGTCGGCGCGGCCGCATTGCGGCGGCGCAACACGAAGGAGACGATCGCGAAGTCGAGCGCCACGAAGCCGAACGCGAGCGTGCCCGCGATCGGCGCGCCGAAGAACGGCGAGACGCCGCAGAGATCGGCGGCGATCCCGCCCAGGTGCGTGGCCGCGAAGATCGCCGCTGCGTAGCCGCACACGAGTCCCGCAAGCGAGAGCCCCGTCGCGAGCGCGCCGCGGCGCGCGCCGAGCCCCGCGAAGATCGCGAGCAGAAGCAGTGCCAGGACGTCGAGCCACATGATCGAAGCGTATATCGGAGCGCCGCGGAATGCGCTGGAGCTGCGAGCCGCGGGGGCGGGGGCTCGGCTACGATGCGCGCCAACGCCGCTTGGCGCACAGCACGAGGGACCGTTCATGGCGTTTCATCATGTGGCCGTCGCGACGCGCGACGTGCAGGGCAACCACCGCTTCTACACCGAGGCCACCGGCTTCGAGCTGGTGAAGGTGGTCGCGGCCAAGTCGCCCGAAGGCGGCTGGGCGAAGCACCTCTTCTACGAGACCGGCGGCGGCGAGCTGATCGCCTTCTGGGACCTGCACGACGACAGCCTCCCGAAACCGGTTCCGACCGCGATCGCGACCGGTCTCGGGCTCCCGCTGTGGAGCAACCACATCGCCTTCCACGCCATCGATCTCGATGACATCAAACGGCGTCGCGAGCGCTGGCTCAGCCACGGCCACGACGTCGCCGAGATCGACCACGGCTGGTGTCTTTCGATCTACACGACCGACCCGAACGGAATCCTTGTCGAGTTCTGCACGATGACCCGCGCGCTCGACGCGAACGACCGCGCCGAGGCGCTGCGGCTGCTCGCCGATCCGCATCCGCCGCTCGCGTCGGGCGGCGATCAGGTCGTGTTCCACAAGGCCACCCGCGCAGGTGGCGGGGAGGTTTCGTGAGCGACTTCACGATGACGATCGACGGTAACTCGATCGCAGGCGAGCATTCTTTCGGCGTGATCAACCCCGCGAGCGGCGCGGTCTTCGCGCAGGCGCCCGAGTGCAGCCGCGCGCAGCTCGACGCCGCGATGGACGCGGCAGCGCGCGCGTTCCGAAGCTGGAAGCAGGACGTCGGCGCGCGGCGCGCGGCGCTCGTGGCATGCGCGGACGCGATCAAGGAGCGCATTGGCGAACTGGCGCCGATCCTCACCCAGGAGCAGGGCAAGCCGCTCGCGCGCGCCACCGAGGAGCTGATCGGCGCGGCGGTCTGGTTGCAGTACACGGCGTCACTCGCGATCCCGCTCGAAGTGGTGCAGGACGACGCGAAGGTCCGCATCGAGGTGCGCCGCCGGCCCTACGGCGTGGTCGGCGCGATCACGCCGTGGAACTTCCCGGTGTTGCTCGGCGTCTGGAAGATCGCCCCGGCGCTGCTCGCCGGAAACACCCTCGTGCTGAAGCCGTCGCCCTATACGCCGCTATCGACGCTGAAGCTCGGCGAGATCCTGCGCGACGCGCTGCCGGCCGGCGTACTCAATGTCGTGTCTGGAAACGACCAACTTGGCGCGTGGATCACGGCGCATCCCGCCGTGCGCAAGGTTTCGTTCACCGGCTCGGTGGCGACGGGCAAGAAGGTCGCGGCCGCGTGTGCGCCGGACCTGAAGCGCATGACGCTCGAACTCGGCGGCAACGACGCCGCGATCGTGCTCGACGACGTCGATCCGCAGCAGGTCGCCGAGAAGCTCTTCTGGGGCGCCTTCGCGAACACCGGACAGATCTGCGGAGCGATCAAACGGCTCTACGTGCCCGAGCGGCTGGAGCAGCCGATCGTCGCGGCGCTCGCGGCGATCGCGAAGGGCGTGAAGGTCGGCGATGGCATGCAGTCCGACACGCAACTCGGTCCGCTCAACAACAAGATGCAGTTCGACCGCGTGAACGAACTGGTCGCAGACGCCAAGAAGGCCGGCGGTCGCTGCGTGACGGGCGGCGCGCCGCGGCCCGGCGCCGGCTACTTCATCCCGCCGACGCTGGTGACGGGGCTCGCCGAAGGTTCGCGCCTCGTCGACGAAGAGCAGTTCGGTCCCGCTCTGCCGATCGTCACCTATCGCGACGTCGCCGACGCCGTCGCGCGCGCGAACGGCACCATGTACGGGCTCTCGGGTTCCGTGTGGTCGTCGAACCTGGCGCGTGCAACCGAAGTCGCGGGCCAGCTCGAGTGCGGCACCGCGTGGGTGAACCAGCACCTCGCGATCGTGCCGAACGCGCCGTTCGGCGGCGCCAAGTGGTCCGGCATCGGCGTCGAGAACGGTCCCTGGGGCCTCCTCGGCTTCACCGAGCTGCAAACCGTCAACATCGCAAAGGACCCCGCATAGCGCCCCGGAACGGAGCGGCGCCTCCCGCGTAGCGAGCCGCAGGCGAGCGGCGAGGTCCATGAGGCTCGCGCCCGCGCTGGCAACCACCTCACGCCGGAAAGAGTTCGTCGATCGTCGCCAGGACCTCCGGCGGCAACACGACGCCCGACGCCTTCGCATTCTCCTCGATCTGCGCGGGCGTCGTCGCGCCGACGATCGCGCTCGCGACGTTCGGCTGGCGCAGGCACCAGGCGAGCGCGAGCTGACTCATGCTGAGTCCGAGATCGGCGGCGAGCGGCCGGAGCTGCTCGACGCGCGCGAGCACCTCCTCGGTGAGGAACGCCTCCATGAAACGCGACTGGAATGGGTGCGCCGCGCGCGTGCCTTCGGGTCGCACGCCGGTCGCGTACTTCCCGGTGAGGACGCCCTGCGCCATCGGACTCCAGACGATCTGGCCGATGCCTTCGCGTTTGCAGCTGCGGATCACCTTCTTCTCGATCCCGCGCCGCAGTATCGAGTACTGCGGCTGATTCGAGATCGGCCCGTAGCCGCCCCAGCTCTCGGCGGTGCGCACCGCGTCGGTGATCTGCTTCGCGCTCCACTCCGAGGTGCCCCAGTACAGCACCTTGCCGGCGCGGATCAGGTCTTCGTAGGCGCGCACCGTCTCGTCCATCGGCACGGAGTCGTCCGCGCGATGGCATTGATGCAGATCGACGTAGTCGGTGCCGAGCCGCCGCAGCGACGCCTCGACGCTCTCGAACAGGTGCTTGCGCGAGAGCCCGCGGTCGTTGACGTCGTCCGACATCGGGAAGAACGCCTTGGTCGCGATCACCACCTTGTGCCGTGCGACGCCGCGCAGCGACTCGCGCAGCGACTCCTCGGCGGCGCCGTTCGCGTAGGCGTCGGCCGTGTCGAACAGGTTGATGCCGAGTTCGAGCGCGCAGGCGACAATCTTGATTGAGGCCGCGACGTCGACGGTTGCGCCGTAGGTGAGCCACGAGCCGAGCGAGATTTCCGAAACCTGCAGGCCGCTGCGTCCGAGTTGGCGGTATTGCATGGCCCCGACGATACCCGAGACCGGGCGAGCCGAGATCCGAGCCGCGCATCGCTCGTCGGCGTCGCGGGCGACGGTAGACTGCCGCCGCCATGCTGCACCTCGCCTCGGCGACCGGCCCCGATTGGGCGCCCCGCGCGATCGCACACCTCGACGAGGTGCTGCTCGACCACGCGCATCTCGAGAAGAAGGCCGCCGGCGCCGCGGTCACGCTGCTGTTCCGCTATCCCGAGCACGCCGCGCTGCAGAAGCCGCTCTCGGAGCTGGCGCGAGAGGAGCTGTCGCATTTCGAGGGGGTGCTGCGACACCTGGAACGGCGCGGCGTGCCGTTTGCGCGCCAGAAGCCGGGTCGCTACCCGGGACGCCTGCACCGTGCGATCCGCAGCGATCCGAAGCACCAGCTGCTCGACTCGCTGCTGGTCGGATCGGTGATCGAAGCGCGCAGTTGCGAGCGCTTCGGACTGCTTGCCGACGCGCTCCCCGCGGTGGATTCCGCGTTGGCGGCGTACTACCGGTCGCTGCTCGCGGCCGAGGCGAGACACCATCGCGAGTATCTGCGGCTGGCCGAGTGCTTCCACAGCAGCGACGAAGTGCAAACGCGGCTCGAAGAGGTCGCGCAGCACGAGGCGCTGGTGCTGGCCGAGAATCTGCCCGAGGCGCGCCTGCATGGATAGGGACCCGCGATGAGCCGGCGCGTCGCCGTGAACGGCATCGCGATCGCGTACGAGGAGCATGGCAGCGGCACGCGGCCGTTCGTGCTGCTGCACGGCTTCACCGGCTCGCGCCG
>JAGSPS010000149.1 GCA_018262315.1 Deltaproteobacteria bacterium
ACTCGCCGCGGCCGAGCAGGCGATCGCCGACGCGGGAATCGACGAGAATGCCGCCGATGGCGAACGGGTCGGCGTCGTGATCGGCACTTCGATCGGCGGTATCGAGACGCTGCTCGACGGTCACGACGTGCTGCGCACGCGCGGTGCGCGCCGGCTCTCGCCCTTCATGGTGCCGATGACGCTGCCCAACATGACGGCGGGCTTCGTGTCGATGCACTGGGGCTTTCGCGGGCCGATCGCGTGTCCCGTCGGCGCCTGTGCGTCGGGCGCGCAGGCGCTCGGCCTGGCTGCACGCCTGATCGAGCGCGGCGACGCCGACGTGGTGGTCGCGGGTGGCACCGACGCCGTCGTCCTTCCGCTCGTGGTGGCGGGCTTCGCCGCGATGCGCGCGCTCTCGACGCGCAACGATGAGCCGACGCGCGCGAGCCGTCCCTTCGACCTCGATCGCGACGGCTTCGTGATCGGCGAGGGCGCAGGCGTAGTCGTGCTCGAAGCCGAGGAATTCGCGCGGGCGCGCGGCGCGCGCGGGCGCGCGACGCTGCTCGGCTACGGCGAGGCCGCCGACGCGGCGCATCCCGCGTCGCCGCCCGAAGACGCGCGCGGCGCCAGGCTCGCGATCGAACTCGCGCTCGCCGACGCGGGGCTGGCTCCGCGCGACGTCGATCATGTGAACGCCCATGCCACCAGCACGCCGGCCGGCGATCGCTGTGAGGCGCTCGCGCTGCGCGCGGTGTTCGGCGCGCACGCGGACGCGATGCCGGTGTCGGCGACCAAGTCGATGACGGGGCACCTGCTCGGCGCGGCCGGCGCGGTCGAGGCGATCTTGTGCGTTTGCGCACTCGAGACGGGATTGCTCCCGCCGACGGTGAATCTCGATCGGCCGGATCCCGCGTGCGCGCTCGACCACGTCGCGCACAAGGCACGACCGCACCCGGTCCGGGTGGTGCTCTCGAACGCGTTCGGCTTCGGCGGCGTGAACGCGTGCTTGCTGCTCGGACGAGCGGAGTAGGAGGAGTGGAGATGACGCGGCGGATGGCGATGGCGAGCGATCACCGGGGTGTCGCGCTGAAGCGCGCGCTGCGCGAGCGGCTCGAGCAGGCCGGCTTCGAGATTCTCGACTTCGGCACCGAGGGCACGGCGGCCGTCGACTATCCGGATACCGTGGGACCCGCGGCCGAAGCCGTCTCGCGCGGCGACGCCGAGCGCGGCATCGTGATCTGCGGTTCGGGTCTCGGCGTCTCGTACACCGCGAACCGCTTCCCGCACGTGCGCGCCGCGCTCGCGATGGATCCCGAGATGGCCGAGATGGCGCGCCGCCACAACGACGCCAACATGCTCGCGCTCGCCGCCGATCGGCTCGCGCCCGACGCGGCCTGGAAGATCGTCGAGACCTTTCTCGCGACCGCCTTCGAGGGCGGACGCCACCTGGCCCGCGTCCAGAAGATCGACAGCGCAGCGCGCCACGCCTGGGACCACGAACTCTCCCACCACACGCCGCTCGAAAACGTCGATCCCGAAATCGCGCCGCTGCTGCGCGCCGAAGCGAAGCGCCAGGCGCTCGGCATCGAGCTGATCGCGTCCGAGAACTTCGTCTCCGAAGCGGTGCTCGAAGCGGTGGGCTCCGTGCTCACCAACAAGTACGCCGAAGGCTACCCGGGCCGGCGCTACTACGGCGGCTGCGACGTCGTCGACCAGGTCGAAGCGATCGCGATCGCGCGCGCCAAGGCGCTGTTCGGCGCCGAGCACGCCAACGTGCAGCCGCACGCGGGCTCGCAAGCGAACGAAGCGGTGTACCGCGCGGTGCTCGAAGTCGGGGACACGATTCTCGCGATGAACCTCGATCACGGCGGCCACCTGACCCACGGCAGCCCCGTCAACTTCTCGGGAAAGCTCTACGAGATCGTGCCGTACGGGGTGCGTCAGGACACCGAGCAGATCGACTATGACCAGGTCCGCAAGCTGGCGCGCGAACACCGCCCGAAGCTGATCCAGTGCGGCACGACCGCCTATTCGCGCGTGATCGACTTCAAGACCTTCCGCGAAATCGCGGACGAAGTCGGCGCGCTGCTCTTTGCCGACATCGCGCACATCGCCGGGCTGGTCGCCACCGGCGTGCACCCGTCGCCGATCGGCCACGCCCAG
The DNA here is from genome assembly GCA_018262315.1 of Deltaproteobacteria bacterium. Lineage (GTDB taxonomy): Bacteria > Myxococcota_A > UBA9160 > UBA9160 > PR03 > PR03. Next base: position 2,143 of record JAGSPS010000149.1, read on the forward strand.
CTGGTGACGACGACCACCCACAAGACGCTGCGCGGCCCGCGCGGCGGGATGATCCTGTGCGACGCGCCGCTCGCGAAGAAGGTGGACTCGGCGGTGTTCCCGGGCGGGCAGGGCGGTCCGCTGATGCACGTGATCGCCGGCAAGGCGGTCGCCTTTCTCGAAGCCGCGCGACCGTCGTTCCGCGAGTACTGCACGCAGATCGTCGCCAACGCGCGCGCCCTCGCCGACGGCATGACCCAGCGCGGCTTCCGATTGGTGTCGGGCGGCACCGATGTTCATCTGTTCCTGCTCTCGCTGGTGGATCGCGACGTCACCGGCAAACAGGCGCAGCAGGTGCTGGAGCACGCGGGCATCACCGCGAACAAGAACATGGTGCCCTTCGACCCCCGCAAGCCCACCGTCACGTCGGGTGTGCGGCTCGGCACGCCGGCGGTCACCACGCGCGGCATGAAGGAAGCGGAGATGGGAGAGATCGCCGACTGCGTCGCGCGCGTGCTCGAGCGGCCCGACGACGCATCCGTCATCGCCGCCGTGCGCGCCGAGGTCGAGGCGCTGTGCCGCCGCTTCCCGCTCTACCCTTCGCGCTGGAGCGACGCCGACTAGATGCGCTGCCCGTATTGCGCAGACGACTCGAACCGCGTCGTCGATTCGCGGCTGGGCCGCGACGACACGGAGATCCGCAGGCGTCGCGAGTGCCAGGAATGCGGCAAGCGCTTCACGACGCGCGAGCGTGTCGAGGACGTGTTGCCGCGCATCGTGAAGCGCGACGAGCGCCGCGAGGACTTCGACCGCCGCAAGCTCGTCGCCAGTCTCGAGAAGGCGTGCGCCAAGCGCCCCGTCCCGGGGGACGCGCTCGAGCGCCTCACCGACCGCATCGAGAAGCGCCTGCAGGAGAGCGGCGAGCCCGAGGTGTCGAGCGAACGACTCGGCGCGTGGGTGCTCGACGACCTGGTCCAGATCGACACGCTGGCGGCGGCGCGCTTCGCTTCGGTGTTCCGAGACTTCCAGAACGCCGAGGATTACGCGGCGTTCTTCACCTCGGCGAAGGCGCGGCGCGCAGCGCTCGCCGCGGAGGGGCCCCCGGCCGTGCGCGTGCCCGAGCCGCACCGGCGCCCGTCGGCTTGAACCCCGAGACCGCGATGCGGGCCGCCCTCGCGCAGGCCCGGCGCGCGTCGGGCCGCTGCTTCCCGAACCCCGCCGTCGGAGCCGTCGTGTTCCGCGGCGATCGCATCCTGGGTCGGGGCTTCACGCAGCCGCCGGGGGGGCCGCACGCCGAGCTCGTCGCGCTCGAACGGGCAGCGCGGCGTCACGGTGCGCGTGCGCTGCGCGGCGCGACGGTGGCCGTGACGCTCGAGCCGTGTTGCCACTTCGGCCGCACGCCGCCGTGCACCGACGCGCTGCGCGCCGCCGGGGTTGCGCGCGTGCTGGTGGGCCACCTGGATCCGCACCCGCTCGTCGCGGGAGGGGGCGTGCGAGCGCTGCACCGGGCCGGCATCGAGGTCCAGCTCGGAGTGCTCGAAGCGGCCTGTCGCGTGCAGCACCGCGGATTCCTTTCGCGCATCCTGCGCGGCCGGCCCTTCGTCACGCTGAAGCTCGCGGCGTCGCTCGACGGGCGCATCGCGACCGCGCGCGGGGAATCGCGCTGGATCACCGGCGCCGCCGCGCGAGCCGTCGTGCACCGGCTCCGCGCGCAGACCGATGCCGTGCTGGTCGGCTCCGGCACCGCCCTCGCGGACGACCCCGCACTCACGGCGCGCCGGGGTGCCCGCGTCGTGCAGCGACCGGCGCGCGTGGTCGTCGATTCGCGCCTGCGCGTTCCGCCGCGCGCGAAGCTCTTCGCCCGCGACGGGGCGCAGCGCCTGGTGCTCTGCACGATGGACGCGCCGGCCACGCGGCGGCGTCCGATCGAGGCGACGGGAGCGCAGCTGCTGCCGTTTCGCGCGAGGCGCGGCAAAGTCCCGCTGCGGAGCGCGCTCGAGCGGCTCGCCGCCGAAGGACTCGGGACGCTCCTGGTGGAAGGCGGTGGCGGGCTCGCGGCCGCGTTGCTCGCCGAGGGACTGGTGGACGAAGTGCTCTGGTTCACAGCGCCGAAGCTGCTCGGAGGCGATGCGCACCCCGCGCTCGCGGCGCTCGCCGTGGCGAGACTCGACGACGCCCCGGCCTTCGCAATTTCGCGCGTGCGACGCATCGGCGCCGACCTGCTGATCGAGGCGCATCCGCGCGCCCGCGGGGCCCGTTCGTGACGAGCTATGCGATCCGTCGCGATGCCGCCGGACTGCGCGTCGCGATCGTCGTGTCGCGCTTCAACCACCTGATCACCGTGCGCATGCTCGAGGGTTGCGTCGGCGAACTCGTCGCGCGCGGCGCGTCCCGCGACGATTTGCACGTGGCGTGGGTGCCCGGCGCCTTCGAGATCCCGCAGGCCGCGCGCACACTCGCCGCGAGCGGACGCTACGATGCCGTCGTGACCCTGGGTGTCGTGATCCGCGGCGGCACGCCGCACTTCGACTACGTCTGTCGCGCCGTCACCGACGGTGTGCGCGAGATCATCCGTGACACCAACGTCCCGGTCGGCTTCGGCGTGCTCACCACCGACGACAACGCGCAGGCCCTCGCGCGCGCGGGCGGCGCACACGGCAACAAGGGCGCCGAAGCGGCGCTTGCGGCGATCGAGATGGCGCACCTGGTGAGAGCGACCCGGCAGGGTCCGGGCGGCGACGCTCGATGAGCGGAACGCCTCACGCGTCGCGCGCGCAGTCGCGCCAGGCTGCGTTGCAAGTGCTCTATTCCGTCGACGTCGGGCGACACGCCGCCGAGACGTTCTCGAGCGAAACGGTGGACGCGGCGTTGGCCGCCGTCGCCGCACACTTCGAGTTGCCCGAGGGCGCACGCGCCTACGCGCGCGAACTCGTGCTCGGCGTCGCGCGCCATCGCGACGCGATCGACCGCATGCTCGCGGGGCACGCGACCAACTGGCGCATCGAGCGCATGGCCGCCGTCGACCGCAACGTGCTTCGCGTCGCCGCCTACGAGATGGGCTGGGCGGGCGTGCCGTCGTCCGTCGCGATCGACGAAGCGGTCGAACTGGCGCGCCGCTTCGGAGCCGATCCGTCACCGGCCTTCGTGAACGGCGTGCTCGATGCGGTGGCCCGCACGCTCGAAGCGCGCGGCGTGGCGCGCGACGCGGTGGGCGTCTCATGAGATCGACTCTGCAACTCGAGGTCGGAGATACGGAGTCGCTGGCGCGCGTCGGTGCGGAGATCGCCGTCGCGGGTTTCTTCCGCGACCAGCGCCCGCTGCGCGGCGGCGCCGGTCTCGCCGACTGGCGCCTGTGCGGCTGGCTCTCGCGCCTGCTGCTCGCGTCGCGCGCGATCGGCGAGTCGGGCGAGGCGGTGCTCGCGACCACCCATGGTCACCTGCGCGCGCCGCGGCTGCTGCTCCTGGGACTCGGAGAGCGCGCGCGATTCGGCGCCGATGCCCATCGCGCCGCCGTCGAAGCGGCGCTCCAGCGACTGCTGGATCTGGGCGCGGGCTCGGCGGCGCTCGATCTGCCGCCGCCGACGGGAGATGCGAGTGAGGACGTGCTCGCCGCGGGCATCGTCGAGGGCGCCTGCGCGGCGCTCGACGCGCGTCCCGCGCGGCTGCTGCTGCGCATCGTCGCCGAACCCGGCAGCGCCGCCCGCATGCGCAGCGCGCTCGAACGCGCCGCCGCCGCCCGCCCGCGCGGCGCGACCTCGCTGCGGATGACGCGACAGCCCGCCGCAGGACCGACCCCAGCTGCCGGAATCGCTCTTTCCCGCGCGCCGATGGCCTGATCTTCCCGCGTCCCTTTCCGTCAAGTTGCCGGCCGGTGTGCCCGATCAACGGCGGGTGTACTCCCGTGCCCCGTCGGCACGGGGGAGCGCTCTGCTTGCGCTGTGCCGGAGGGGAGTCGCGCCGGATGAGCCTGGTCGGAAGCCTCGAAGACCTCGGACTCGGCGAGATCCTGCAGATCGTCAGCCTGTCCGGGAAATCGGGCGTGCTCTTGATCCGCTCTCCGCTGGGAGAGGGCCGCATCGCGTTCGACCGCGGGGCGATCCGCGGCGCGCTGGTGAGCGACGGCCCCCAGGACCTGCACGGCCTGCTGCGCGCAGGCGGGACGCTGCCGGAAGCCGACCTCGAAGCGCTCTACGACGAGGCGCAGGCCGAGGGCACGGGGCTCGAGGAAATCCTGGTGGCGCGCACGGCGCTCGACGCGGCCCGCATCGAGGAGCTGCGCGAGCGGCACGTCGAGGCCTGCGTGCTGCGCATGTTCTCCTGGCCGATCGGTGAGTTCAGCTTCGAGATCCGCGACGAGTCGGGCGACGGGGCCGGCGTCGATCTGCTGCTGCGCGCGGGCATGAACGCGCAGTTCCTGGCGCTCGAAGGAACGCGGCTGCGCGACGAGCACCTGGAAGGCGGCGACGCCGGCGGCGGTGAAGCGGGCGGCGATGCGGTGGAGATCGCCTTCGACGGCGAGCAGTCCGCCGCCCGCGACGAAGTCGCAGCGGACCGCGAGACGGCGATCCCCGAAGGTCCGGCCGAGATGGAAGTCACCATCCTCGAGCTGCTCGACGAGGAGATCGAAGACGCCGACACCGCTCTGTTCGCAGAGCCGCTCGAAGCAGCGTCGAGCGCGCCGGGTGTAGACGACGACCCGACCCTCACGGGCGCCGAGCAGCGCCGCGAACTCGAGCAACGGGCGCAACCGACGCCGCAGCCTCCGGTCGTCGCCACGCCGGCACTGTTCGTCGCGTCGATGCGCTCGTGCTCGGGCGTCGTGATCATCGACCGCGAAATCGCGATGCTGGAGTGGATGAAGAGCGCGCTCGCGCCGCTCGGACTGCGCATCCACATCTTTCCGCGCACGGAACTGGCGATCGATCGCATCCGCCAGTACTTCGCGCGTGGCGAGAATCCGCTCGTGGTGTTGACGAGCGAGACACCCCCCGATTCGGTGAGCGGCGCGCGCGATTGGGCCGAGCTGGCGGCGCGCCTGCGCGCGCAGGTTGCGCAGCTGCCGCTCCTGGTGGTGGCGAGCACGGGCCTCGCGATCGCGGCGGCGAACGAGCGCTCGATCCCCGACGCCATCGCCACGCGACCGACGCCGTCGGTGATCGCCGACGAGCGCGCGCGAGAGAAGCGCGAAGCCCTCGCCGGGGAGCTGCGCAGCGCCGTGCTGCGCGCGCTTGCGCGAGCCACGTCACCGCGCACAGCGCCCGCGCGGCTGGGCGAAACGGGCGATCCGATGCGGTCGCTGCGCGAATGGAGCGCGCGGCTGCGCGATCCCGCTTCGCCCAGCGAAGTGCTGCGCATCGTCCTCGAGTTCGCCGGCCGTCACTTCGATCGCGCGGCGATCTTCTGGTTGCGCGACGGCGAGGCGCAGGCGATGGCGCAGGTGGGCCTG
>JAGSPS010000150.1 GCA_018262315.1 Deltaproteobacteria bacterium
GATCTCCGGCAACAGGGCGGGCTCTGGCGGCGGCATCTACAACGACCTTTCTTCCGTCGGTGACAGCTTGATGGACGTGACGAACAGCACGATCTCCGGCAATACGGCGGGTTACAACGGCGGCGGCATCTACAACTCCGACACGCTCTACGTGACAAACAGCACGATCATCTTGAACAGCAGCAACACCGACGGCGGCGGCATCTACAACAGTAATTACAGTACGACCAACGTCTACAACTCTACGATCTTCTTCAATGAGGCGGACTCGGACGCAGACCCCGGCGGCGGCTCTGGGGGGGGCGTCTACAACGTGGGCGGTGGAACGTTCAATCTGATCAACAGCGTCGTGGCAGGAAATTATCTCAGCGGAGCACCCATCTACGACGAATGTACCGGGGCTCTAGGCTCGTATGGCCGCAACAAGTTCTGGGAGGTGCTTGGATGCACGATCACCCAGATCGGCCTGGGAAGTCACACTCTTCTGCTCTCTCTCTCCGAGCTAGGTGGGCTACAAGACAATGGCGGCCCAACCCAGACGGTCGCGCTCGTGCCCCCCAGCGACATGATCGACGGCGCTGAAGCGACCTTTGCCTGCATCGACAAGAACGGCAGCCCGCTCGCCACCGACCAGCGCGGTGCGCCGCGGGTCGCCGGCGTGCGCTGTGACATCGGCGCGTTCGAGTACGGGGCCGTGCCGGAGCCGGCGGCTGCGGCGGCGATGGCGGTCGCGCTCGCGACGCTTGCTGCGCTCGCGCGGCTCAGTTCGTGAGCGCTCGCGCGGCTCAGTTCGTGAGGCCCTCGATCGCGTCCACCACGAGCAGCGTGCCGACGGCGAGTTGCACGAGGTCGCCGTCGATCATCCCGTAGTAGTAGCCGGGGGGGCTGGGCGCGAGGCGCGGCAGCAGAAGTGCGGGAACCGGAAGCACCACGAAGCCGGCCGGGAGCGGTTGGCCGATCACGTAGCGCTTCTTGGCCTGACCGGGCGGCATGCAGCCGTTGTGCTTCTTCGCGAGGCCGGGCGGACAATTGCCGTGCTCGTACTCGGCCCTCCAGTACTCGTGCCAGTAGTCGCGGTCGTGGGAGGAGAAGCGCGGCCCGTCGTAGTGACCGCCGCCGTCGTAGCTCCGACCCCCGTCGTAGCCCTGGCTTCCGCCCTTCCCGTGGCTTCCGCCGTTGTTGCTTCCGCCACCGTGCGAGTTCGCCGAGTTGCCCTTGCCCTTTCCCTTGCCCGGGTTGTCGGGCTTTCCGGCGAGCGCCGGTAGCGCCGGCAACGCGATCATCAGCAGCGTCGCGACGAACTTGCGGATCATGGTGGACCTCCCTCGAAGCTTGCGGATAGCCGATCGGCGTGAAGGCGGCATTGCTTCAGTGCCGGCACGTCCGGTGCAGCGCGCGTGCGTGGCGCCGGCAGCGTCGTGGTGGAGGGAGCGCAGGGAGCCGGCAAGCGAGGTCGCGCCGATCGCTGGCCCTCCCGCGGCGTTTCGCGCATCCTCGCCGCCACCCCCCGCTTCTTGCGGGAGTCCCTTGTCGCTGCGCGCACCCTTCGCGAACTGCGTACGCTGGCTCGTCGTTCTCGCGGCGCTCGCCACCGCGTGCGCCCCGCGCGAAGACGGCGCGACCGTCCAGTTCTGGGCGCTCGGCCACGAGGGCGACGCGGTGGCGCGGCTGATTCCCGACTTCGAGCGCAGCCACCCGGGCGTGTCGGTGCGCGTGCAGCAGATCCCGTGGAGTGCGGCCCACGAGAAGCTGCTGACCGCGTTCGTCGGCGACTCGATGCCGGACGTATTCCAACTCGGCACGACGTGGATCCCCGAATTCCAGGCGCTGGGCGCGCTCGAAGCTCTCGACTCCTACGTGGCGCGCTCGGCGACGGTCGCGCCGGGCGAGTACTTCGCCGGCGTCTGGGACGCGAATGCGATCGACGGCGCGCTCGTGGCGTTGCCGTGGTACGTGGACACGCGGCTGCTCTTCTACCGCAGCGACCTGCTCGCAGCGGCGGGCGTCGCGACGCCGCCGCGCACCTGGGCCGAGTGGAGCGCGGCGCTGGAGCGCGTGAAGCGGAGCGTCGGCCCCGATCGCCACGCGATCTTCGTGCCGCTCTCGGAGTGGGAAGTGCCCGTCGTGCTCGCGCTCTCGCAGGACGCCGAGCTGCTGCGCGACGGCGACCGCTACGGGAACTTTGAGAGCGAGGCGTTCCGTACCGCCTTCGCGTTCTACCTCGATCTCTTCGAGCGCGGCTACGCCGCGCGCGCGGGCGCAGGCGCCACGGCCAGTGTCTACCGCGACTTCGCGGAAGGCTGGTTCTGCTTCTATCTCTCGGGTCCGTGGAACCTGGGGGAATTCGCGACGCGCCTGCCGCCCGCGCTCGCCGATGCGTGGACCACGGCGCCGCTGCCCGGTCCCGACGCGCGACGGCCCGGCGTGTCGCTCGCGGGCGGCGCGTCGCTCGCGATCGCAGCGCATTCGGCGCGCAAGGAAGCGGCGTGGCAGCTCGTCGAGTGGCTCGCGGATCCCGCGCGCCAGGTCGAGTTCTACCGCGCGTCGGGCGACCTGCCGCCGCGCCGCTCCGCGTGGCAGGACCCGCGGCTCGCGAATGATGCGCGCGCGCAGGCGTTTCGCGCCCAGCTCGAGCACGTGCGCGCGCTGCCGAAGGTGCCCGAGTGGGAGCGCATCGCCGCGAAGATCTCGCGCAGCGCCGAGGCCGTGGTGCGCGGCGAGATGGCGCCCGCTGCGGCGCTCGCGGCGCTCGACGCGGACGTCGACGCAATCCTCGCGAAGCGCCGTTCGCTGCTCGCGGGCGCGTCGCGGGATGCCGAATAGGATGGCGATGCGACGACGCGCCAATCCCGCCTGGCTCTTCGTGGCGCCCGCGCTGGCCGCGATCGCGCTGTTCCTGTTCGTCCCGGTGTTCGCGTCGCTGCTGCTTTCGTTCACCGACTTCGACATCTACGCGGTCGCCGCGCTGCGCAATCTGCGCTTCGTCGGCTTCGCCAACTACCAGACGCTGCTCGCCGAGCCGCTCTTCTGGCAGGCGCTGCGCAACACGCTCTACTTCGTCGCGGTGGGTGGTCCGCTCTCGGTCGCCGCGTCGCTCGCGGCGGCGCTGCTGGTGAACGCGCGCCTCGCGCGCTGCCGGCCGCTGTTCCGCACGGCGTTCTTCCTTCCAGTTGTGACGACGCTCGTCGCGATCGCAGTCGTCTGGCGATATCTGTATCACCCGCGCATCGGACTCATCAACCAATTGCTGGCCGGCTTCGGTGTCGCGCCGATCGACTGGCTCGGCGATCCGCACTGGGCGATGCCCGCAATCCTCTTGATGTCGATCTGGAAGAACTTCGGCTTCAACATGATCATTTTTGTCGCCGGTCTGCAGGCGATTCCCGAGCGGCTCTACGAAGCGGCGAGTCTCGACGGCGCCGGGCCCTGGCGCCAGTTCCGCTACGTGACGCTTCCGATGCTCGCGCCGACTGCGCTGTTCGTGGCGGTGATGACGATGATCGGCGGCTTCCAGCTCTTCGCTGAACCGTACGTGATGACGCAGGGCGGGCCGTCGAATCACACGCTCTCGGTGGTGTTGCTGATGTTCCAGGAGGGCTTCCGCTACTGGAACATGGGCTACGCCGCGGCGATCGCATTCGTGCTCTTCGCGATCCTGCTCGCCGGCACGGCGCTTCAGTTGAAGCTGCGCCCGCTCGGCGGCGGCCCGACGTGATGCGGTTGGCGCGTTCGCTGCTGCTGCACGGGGCGCTCGTCGCGGCGGCGACGCTCACGCTGTTGCCGCTCGCGTGGATGGTCGCGGCGTCGCTGGTGCCCGCGGGCGGCTCGAGCGATCTGCTCGCCAACCTGCGATCCGGTTCGCTGACGCTCGCGCACTACGACGCGCTCTTCACGCGCCTCGATCTCGCCCGCACGCTCGCCAATAGCGCCGGCCTCGCCGCGACCGTGACGGCGATCTCGGTGTTCGTGAACGCGCTCGCCGGCTACGCCTTCGCGAAGCTCCGCTTTGCCGGTCGCGATCGGCTCTTCCGCGGCCTCGTCGCGACGTTGGTGATCCCCGGCCAGCTCGGCATGCTGCCGCTCTTCCTGCTCTTGAAGCAGCTCGGCCTCGTCAACACCTACGCGGGCGTCGTGATCCCCGGCGTTGCGAGCGTGTTCGGGATCTTCCTGGTGCGCCAGTACGCGCTCTCGATCCCGCAGAGCCTGCTCGACGCCGCGCGTATCGATGGCGCCGGCGAGCTGCGCATCTTCGCGTCGATCGTGCTGCCGCTACTCCGCCCGATCCTCGTGACACTCGCGATCTTCACCTTCCTCGGCACCTGGAACGACTTCCTCTGGCCGCTCGTGGTGCTCACCGACGACCGCCTCTACACACTGCCGGTGGCGCTCGCGAACCTGCTCGGCGAACACGTGCAGGACGTCGAGTTGATGATGGCGGGCGCCGTGCTGACGGTGGCGCCGGTCGTCGTGCTGTTTGCGGCGCTCCAGCGCTACTACATGCAGGGCATCGTCACGAGCGGGCTGCGCGAGTGACGCGCCTCGTCGCTGCAGCGCTGGCCGCGCTGCTCGTCGCCTGCGCTGCCCCGGCGCCGGCTCCGCCCAGCGGGCGCGGCGCGCTCCCGAAGTACGAATCGAAGGTACAGACATACTGGACGGCGGTCGGCGTCGAAGGCGACACGGTCAAGGCGCTCGTCAACGAAGAGGGCATGATCGAGGTGGGACAGCGCTCGTTCTCGGTCGAGCCGTTCCTGCGCATCGACGATCGTCTGGTGACGTGGAGCGACGCCGCGATCCAGCCGTCGCTGCAAGACGGCGACCTGCCCATCCCGATCGTCACCTGGCGCGCGGACGGCGTCACGCTCACCGAGACGGTTTTCGTCGCGGGCATGCCGGCCGACTCGGCTCTCTTTGCGCGGTATCAGCTCGCGAACGAGGGCGTGTCACCGCGGCGCGTCGCACTGTTGCTCGCGCTGCGCCCGTTCCAGGTGAATCCGCCGTGGCAGGATCTGAACGGCGCCGGCGGCGCCAGCCCGATCCGCCAGGTGCGCCGCGACGGGCGCGTCGTGTGGGTGAACGGGTCGACCGCGGTTGCGTCGCTGACGGACCCGGATGGCTTCGACGCGGGCTTCCTCGAGTCGGGCGCGCTCCGCTACGCGTTCGAACTCGCGCCGGGCGCGAGTCGCGAAGTCGTGCTCGCGGTTCCGTTCCACGCGCCGGAGAAGTTCGTCGCGACGCTTCCGGCAGCGCGCGACGCGAACGAATACGCCGCGCAGATGCTCGCCGCCACGATCCGGAGCTGGCGCGAGCGGCTCTCTCGCACGGAGCTGCGCCTGCCGGCGGAAGCGGGGAAGCTCGGCGACGCACTGCGCAGCGCAGTCGCGCAGATGCTCGTCGCGCGCGCCGGTTCCAGGCTGCAACCCGGCACACGCACCTACCAGCGCGCATGGATCCGCGACGGCGCGCTGATGGACGACGCGCTGCTGGCGCTGGGCATCGACGACGCGCCGCGCGACTTCGTCAAGTGGTTCGCGTCGTTCCAGGAACCGAACGGCCGCGTGCCGTGCTGCATCGACGCGCGCGGCGCCGATCCGGTTCCCGAACACGACAGCCCCGGTGAGCTGATCTACGCGATCGTCTCGCTCTACCGCCACGATCGCGACCTGGCGCTGCTGCGCGAGCTGTGGCCGAACGTGGTGCGCGCCGTCGCGTTCATCGAGACGCTGCGCAGCCAGCGTCTCGGCGACGCGTGGCGCACGCCGGAGAAGCGACGCTTCTACGGCCTGCTTCCCGAGTCGATCTCGCACGAGGGTTACTGGAAGCACGCGGTGCATTCGTACTGGGACGACTACTGGGCGCTGCTCGGTCTGAAGGAGGCCGTCGTCGCCGCGACTGCGCTCGGTGAACAAGCCGAGGCTGCGCGCTTCGCCGCGCTGCGCGACGCGTTCCGCCGCGACCTGCGCGCGTCGATCGGCGCGACGATGCGGCACTTCCGTCTCGCCACGATTCCCGCCTCCGCCGACCTCGGCGACTTCGATCCGAGCGCGACGTCGATCGCGATCGCGCCGGGCGGCGAGCTGTCGCTGTTCCCCGCAGCCGCTCTTGCGCGCACCTACGACGAGTACATGGCCGACTTCCGCGGCCGCCGCAGCGGAGCGAAAGCATGGGACGCGTACACGCCCTACGAGTTGCGCAACGCCGAGGCGCTCGTCCATCTCGGTCGCCGCGACGACGCGCTCTTCGTGCTGCGCGAAATCCTCGCCGACCAGCGTCCGCCCGGCTGGAACCAGTGGGGCGAGATGGTCTGGCGCGATCCGAAGGCGCCGAAGTTCATCGGCGAGATGCCGCATGGCTGGATCGCCGCAGGCTTCGTACGCGCCGCACTGGCGCTCTTCGCGTACGAGCGCGACGACGGCACGCTGGTGCTGGCCGCGGGCGTGCCGCTCGCCTGGGCGCGCTCGGCGACGGGGGTCGCCGTCACGAACCTCCACACGCACTACGGACCTCTCAGCTACAGCATCCGGCCCGCCGGCGAGCGCGCGCTGGTCGTGGAGATCGCGGCCGGCATCGAAATCCCGCCAAACGGCATCGAGGTCCACTCACCCGCATCCCCGCGCCACGCCGTCCGAATACACGCCCTCCCCGCCACCATCCCCTTCGAGTGACTTGGTGACTTGGGGACGTTCTTGAAAGCAACAAAGGCAACGCCGGCAGGAACGTCCCCAACTCAACAGGGGAGGCGGGGGCCTTGGGGGGTGAAGAGGTGGAGGGACTCGGGGGCGAGGTGGAGGCCGACGGCTTCGTCGCGCGCGTGTGACTCCATGCCGGGCGTGCGCGCGACCCACTGGAGCTCGCCGGCGACGCGCAGGTGCACGAGCGTCTCGTGGCCGAGCAGCTCGACGTGTTCGACGCGGGCGGGTAGCGCGTCCCTGGCGTCGGGCGCGACGAGCGCGAGTGACTCGGGACGAACGCCGGCCGTCAGCGTCGCGCCGTCGTGCTTCGCGGCGGCTTCGAGCAGCGCGTCGGGGAGTGCCAGCAGTGTGCTGGCGATGGCGAGTGCCGGACGCCCGTTCGCGTCCGTCGCGACGCGCGCCGCGAACAGGTTCATCGGCGGCGAACCGACGAAGCCCGCGACGAAGACGTTCGCGGGCTGCTCGTAGAGCGCCCGCGGCTTCGCGACCTGCTGGAGCCGACCCTCGTGCAGCACCGCGACGCGATCGCCGAGCGTCATCGCCTCGACCTGGTCGTGCGTGACGTAGAGCATCGTCGCGCCGGTGCGGCGCTGCAGCGTTTCGATCTCGGCGCGCACCTGGCCGCGCAGCTTGGCGTCGAGGTTCGAGAGCGGCTCGTCGAGCAGGAAGGCGGCGGGTTCGCGCACCAGCGCGCGCCCCATCGCGACGCGTTGGCGCTGGCCACCGGAGAGTTGGCGCGGCAGGCGGTCGAGCAGCGGGGCGAGTTCGAGCAGCTCCGCGGTCTTCTCGACGCGGTGCGCGACGTCGTCGCGGGCGAGTCGTTTCATGCGCAGCGGAAACGCCAGGTTCTCGCGCACCGTCATGTGCGGGTAGAGCGCGTAGTCCTGGAACACCATCGCGACGTTGCGCTCCTTGGGCGACTCGTCGTTGACGACGCGCCCGTCGATGCGGATCGCGCCGCGGGTCGGCGCTTCCAGACCCGCGAGCAGGCGCAGCAGTGTGGACTTGCCGCAGCCCGAAGGGCCCACCAGCACGAGCAGTTCGCCGTCCGCGACGCTCAGCGAACAGTCGTACAGCGCCTGCGTGCCGCCCGGGTAGACCTTCTCGACGTGTTCGAAGTCGATGCTCGCCATGGCGGACGCAACTCATGATCCTCGCCGCTCGCCGTTGGCTCGCTACGCGGGAAAGATTCCTCGCAGCTACCCGCAGGCTCGCTACGCGGGAAGGACATCAATCGGAGAAGTCCTCGTCGCGCAGCATCGGCAACACCGCGCTGGCGATCGGGTCGGCGGCGAAGCGCTTCTGCACGCAACCATCCTTCAGGTGATTGGCGAGCGCGACGAAGCTCATCGCCTGGTCGAGACTGAGATACGAATGCGCCACCGCTCCGCTCGCCGGGTCCACCGCATCGTAGAGACCGAACTCACCGTAGGCATCATATCGCGAGGCGATCGCGCGCAGGTTCGCGGTGGCGGCTTCGGGCGCGACGGCGAGGGCCAGCGCAGAGGCGTGCGGGGTCACGATGCCGGAGCGATAGCCCACGATCCCGAGCGGTGCGGCGCCGAACTCGCCGTA
>JAGSPS010000151.1 GCA_018262315.1 Deltaproteobacteria bacterium
CGTCGCCAATACAGAGCTGTGCGACGGCGACGTCCGGCCGTACCTCGGGATGAGCATCGGGTCGAGCGCGGATTTCGACGCGGAACTGCGCCCCGTTGCGGCGCGCGTGCTGGGCGCCGACGCGAAGCCGCGTATCCTCCGCCTCTCCCCGGGGCAGCCGGCCGAGCAGGTCGGGCTGCAACTCGGCGACGCGATCGTCTCGGTGGATGGCGAGCCGGTGAGTTCGACGACTCAGGTCCTCGCGCGGGTGGCCGCGCATCGGGAGGGTGCGATCCGGCTCGGCGTCGAGCGCGAGGGTCGCGAGGAGTTCGTCCTCGTCACACCGATTGCGGCGTGCAATTACGGCGTCGTCGCGGTGGCCGACGACGACGTCAACGCCTTCGCGGATGGCGAAGACATCGGGATCAACACCGGCATGATCCGCTTCACCGAGAGCGATGACGAACTCGCGATCGTGATCGGTCACGAGTTCGCGCACAACGCGCTGGGGCATCGCGCGCGCAAGACGACCAACTCGGTGCTCGGCGCCGTACTGGGCGGGCTGCTCGACGTCGGCGCGGGCATCCTGGGCGTGGGCACCGGGGGCGTCTTCTCGAAAACGGGCGCCGGGCTGATGGCCGGGGCGTTCTCGAAGGACTTCGAGCGCGAGGCCGACTACCTGGGCCTCTACTTCGCGTCGCGCGCCGGCTACGACGTCGGCGTCGCGCCCGACTTCTGGCGCCGGATGGGGATCGAGCACCCGTCGAACGTGGAGTCGAAGTATCTGGCGATGCACCCGAGCACGCCGGAACGCGCGCTCTCGCTGGAGCAGGTCATCGCGGAGATCCGCGCGAAGCGCGAAGCCGGCGCGCCGCTCGAGCCCACGCGCCCCGAGTGAGCGCGCAAGCCGAGCCCGTTCACGGCGTCACGTAGATCGGCGACGACCAGGCGCGCTCTTCGCTCGGCGCGAGACAGTCGTCCGAAGCGGGCGTGCGGTAGTCGCCGTAGCAGGGGTTCACTTCGACGCAGCGCCCGCTCTCGTCGCGCGTGCAGCGCTCGAGATCGGCGTTCACGACCAGCGTCGGCTCCTGGATGGCGCGCACGTAGTAGAGCACCTCGCGGTGTTCGTCGGGGAATTCGGGATCCTCGAATTCGACGCTGCAGCCGCTCGGATCGCCCGAACACGGAATCGTCCGCCACGGATCCTGGATCAGCGAGCCGACCGGCTCGTCGGGGTTCAGACGCGGCCGGATGCGCACGACTTCGACGCGCGTGATGCGGCGGCGCTCGTCCGTCGGGTTGTAACACTCGCCGCGGCAGAGCCGCTCGAGGCGATCGGCGGAGAGCCCCTCGCGCGTCGCGTCCGGGCATCCTTCGGCTTGCTGCAGCGCGCCGGCCGCGCGCACGCGGAAGCGCGGCGGCTCGGCGAGCTGCGTGCTGTTGCCCATCGAGACCGTTCCCTGCGGCCCGTTGAGCAGGTCGAACCAGAGCAGGATGCGGTCGCCGCTGGTGCCGTACACGGCGCGGCGCTGGAGCGAGTCCCAGATCGCCTCGCGCGAGCGGCCCTCGGCGTGTACGGCGACGAGTCCGCCGGTCAGGAAGAACGACGCCTGCCGCTCGAAGTCGAGCACCTGGAAGTTCTGGAGCTTCGTGCCAGCGAAATCGAAGGGCACCGACTCGGCGCTCTTCTCGCGCGGGATGCCCTCGTTCACGCGGTCGTACCAGGTCTCGTCGCGGGCGCCACGTGCTTCCGTGTTGGGGATGCGGTCGTAGTCCTTGTACCCGGTGCCGGGCCGCGCGCTGTGGTTGTCGCTCGACGCGATGAAGCCGAAGTGGAAGCGCATCTCATGACCCGGAGGGCCAGGCGCTGCGCGCCCTGCGGGATCGACGGACGCCTGGTCCGCGTTCGAGAGCGCCATGATGTACTGGACGCTGCTCTTCGGCCGGTAGTTGAAGGCGGGCAGGAAGCAGTCGGGGCAGCTGCCGCAGCTCGCCCAGTCTTCGATCGTCGAACCGGGAACGGTCAAGCGGCCGCGCACTCCGGCCGCGAGGAAGTTTGCGCGCGCCTGGCTGGCGCGTTCTTCACACACGGTCTCGATCGGGTCGTCGCAGCGCGAGCGGATGATCTCGCCCGCCTGCCAACAACACGGCACGTAGGCGCCCTGCGGTTCGGGGCAGACCGCGTTGCCGGCGGCGTCGAAGGTCACTTCGCGGAAGTCGCGGTACTCCTCCGAGTTGCCGTGCCCGGAGAACACCTCGATCAAGCGCTGGCGCTCGGGATCGTGCTGCTCGGCGGTGAGCTGCTTGTCCCACGCCGATCCGGGAGGTGTGTAGATGCCCCAGGTCGTGCCGTGCGGGATCACCAGCGCCGGGTAGCCCCACTGGTCGAGCTTCGCGAAGAGCTTCTCGGGCGTGTCGGCGCCCTCGGAGCACGAATCGGGGAGTTTGCGCGCATCGACGCCTTCCTCGCAGAGCGGCGTGTCTCGCAGCTCGGACAGGAACGTCATCATGTTCAGGTAGTACTGGCGGTTCGGGAAGTCGGCGAGCGGGAGCAACACGCGTTGGCGGAAGTTGATGTTCTGGCGCATCGCCTGCGCCGCGAACGAACCCGAGTGGATCGGCCGGCGCGGCACCTTGTCGGCTTCGGTGTCGCGCAGCACCACGTTCTTGTGGCCGTAGTGGTTCTCGGGCGTGGTTCCGATCTGCGTCCACTCCCAGCCGAGGAACGAGACCATGTCGGGATTCTGCGGATCGCCCGCGATCGCGTTGCACTGGCGGATCGCGTCCTGCGTCTCCTTCCAGCGCGCGGGCGTGATGCTCTCGGCGTGGTCGTTGATGCTCCAGAAGTCGAGGCCCGAGCAGTAGCGCGCGTAGTCGCAGGCGTCGGCGATCGGGTGGGCGCCTTCGCCCTGCAGGATCGGCATCCCCATCATGAAGGCGTCGGCGGAGAAGGTGGTGTGCACGTGTAGATCGCCGAACAGGATCTGCTCGGCGGGGACCGGCGACATCGCGTTCTCGGCCAGCGCGCGAGCGGCCTGCGCTTCGGCGTTCGCACGCGACTGTACGACGGTATCGGGCAGCCGCGCCCCTTCGATCGTTCCGGGATCCTGATGCTCGCCGCAAGCGAGCACGAGCGCTCCGGCCGCGACGAGCGCTGCCTTCCGGACGCGCCCCTTCGATCGCATCATGGCTTCCCCTCCCGAGCCCGGCATCCTAACCCCAGCGCTACGCGCTACGCGAGCGTTTTACGCAGTTCGACGTGGACCGGCCGATAGCCGTCGGCGTCGTAGAGAGCGAGCGCTTCCCGATTTTCCGCCATCACGCCGATGCCGATGGCGCCCATGCCGAGCGCGCGCGCATACGCCTCGGCGCGCTGCAGCAGCGCGCGGCCGAGCCCCCGGCGCCGCCAGCGCGCCAGCACCACAAGGTCGGAGACGTAGGCGTAGTCGGCCTGCGGCTCGTCGGGCTCCTGGGGCGGCACGCGTCCCCAGACGCACACGAAGCCGGCGACCGCGCCGTCCACCTCGGCGACGAACACGCGACCCGCCCACGTCGTGCAACGCGAGAACATGCGATCCAGATAGGCGTCGGCGATCGCGTCGCCGCACGGCGCGGCGGGATCGAGCGCGTGCTCGAAGTCCTGCAGCGCCACGAAGCAGGCGCGCACGGCGGCGGCGTCGCGCGCGGGGTCGTAGTCGCGAAGCGCCGCCGCGGGAGCCGTC
Source organism: Deltaproteobacteria bacterium (assembly GCA_018262315.1). Lineage (GTDB taxonomy): Bacteria > Myxococcota_A > UBA9160 > UBA9160 > PR03 > PR03. The sequence continues at coordinate 3,702 of JAGSPS010000151.1, forward strand.
AGTCGGCGATCCGCGCGGCGCGCTTGCCGAAGACCGGCGTCTCTTCGTCGATCAGCATCTTCAACGTCGGGCGCGACCACATCCGCTCGAGGAACGCGCGCAGCTTCGGGAACTTCTTGCGCGCGGGTGCGAAGCCGGCGTGGCGCGTGTTCACCAGCTCGGCCGCCACGCTGATGTCGGCGATCGTGAGCGGGTTGCCGACGAAGTATTCGCGGTCACCGAGTTGCTTCTCGAGATAGTCGAAGAGCGGCGCCGCATCTTCTTCGAAGGTCTTCTTTGCAATCGCCTCGGTCTCGGCGTCGGGCGCCTGGCCGCCCGAGAAGAGCGGCTTCAGCACAAGCGGGAAGAACACCTTCGGGCCCAGGACCGGCGTCACGCCACCGTCCATGAACTCCTCGAACCAGAGTGCGCGCGCGTAGTCGTAGGGATCGGACGGGTAGAGCGCAGGGGTCGGGAAGCGCTTCTCGAGATACGCGCAGATCACCGAGGAATCGCAGAGCGAGCGGTCGCCGTCCTTGAAGGCGGGGATCTTGCCGAGCGGCGAGAGGTCGCGATAGCCCGGCGGCGGCGCGAACGGGTTGATCTGCTCGTGCTGGTAGTCGAGACCTTTTTCGGCGAGGAACAAGCGCACTTTTCGGACGTAGGGGGAGACGCTGCCCCCGAGTACCACGAGCGACATGCAGATCCTCCTCACGATGCGGTTGGGCGCCCGCGCACTCTATGCGGACTCGTCGCGGCGCACCACCTGCCCGCAGCTCTCGCCGCTAGAGTGCGATCGCGATGACGGCGGGAGCAGTGGGAACGCGGCAAGCGTGGGGGCTCGGGCTCTGGCTCCGGTTCGCGCTCTACTGCGGGATGCTTTCGTCGCTCGCCGTCGTTCCGCTCGGACTCGGGCGAATCCAGACCGCCCGCGCATGCGTCATGGCCGGGGTGGCGCTCTGCGCTGCCGGCGCAGCGTGGCCGCGGAGTCGCGGCACAGTGGCGGCGGTGTTCGCGCGTTCGCGCGCGCTGCGGGTTGCCGATGCGCTGCTCTGGAACCTCGCGCTGGTGCTCGTGGCCGGCGAGATCGTGCTCGCCGTGGCGGGACGCCTGATTGCGAGCCCGCTGCTGATCGCGCCGAACGCGAACGTGCAGGAGCTCATCGAAGAGCAGCGCAGAAACGTGTTCCAGTACTTCGGTCGCGAAGCCGGCAACGCGCGCGGCTACAACGACACCGAGCCACGCAGCGATGCGACGGGCAGCGTCCGGATCGTCGCGCTAGGCGACAGCTTCGCGTACGGCATCGTCGGCTACGAGAAGAACTTCCTGACGCGGCTCGAGACGAAGCTGGACGCGCGCGTCGGACGTTCCGTCGAGGTCGTGAACCTGGGTCTCCCGGGCCTGCATCCGAGTGCGTACTTGCAGATGCTCGAGGAGGAGGGGACGGCGCTGCATCCCGATCTCGTGCTCGTGTGCCTCTTCGCGGGCAACGACTTCCTGCAGGTTGCCGCCGCGACACCCTTCGACGCGCGCAACTGGCGCCTCGTCGGCTTCGTGCGGCGCGTGGCGCGCTACGCAGCAGAACGCGCACGAACGCGAGATCCGGGTACGGCCGCCGTTGCCGCGCCGAAGCGCTCGCTTGCGCAACCGGGCACTTTTTCGGAGCCGGCCTATCTGAAGCTCGCGACGAGCTACGTGCCCTTCCTGCGCCGCGAGCGCGACGCCTCGGTGCAGCGCGGGTACGACGATATGCTCGCGGTGGTGGACGAGATCATCGCGCGCGCCGCGCCGACGCCGGTCGCTGTCGCGGTGCTGCCGACCGAGTTGCAGGTGAATCCGCAGCTGCGCGCGTCGGTGCTGTCGCATCTGCAGCTTCGCGAGCGGGATCTCGATCTCGACATTCCGGCGCGCGAGACGCGAGCGCATCTCGAAGCTCGTGGCGTTGCCGTGATCGACCTGCTGCCCGCACTCGCGGCGGCCGAACGCGACGCGAGCACCTACGCGCCGCGCGACAGCCATTGGAACGAACGCGGCAACGAAGTGGCAGCGGAGGTTCTCGCCGGCACGCTCGAAGCGGCGGTGCGCCGCATCGCGGAGACCAAACCCTCGCAAACGCGAGCCGATGCGCAGCGGAGCGGCACGCACTGAGCAACGGCGTCGCCGTGGCGGCACGGCATGATCTTGCTACGGCGAAGCGCGCGCCCGGCCGATCCGTGAGATGGAATTGCAGGAGGGCCGAACCTGAAGCGCACGACCATCGCTCCGAAAATCATCTCGCTGCTCGCACTCGCGCTGCTCGCGGCGCCACTCGGGTTCGCACCCGGCTGCGCGAACGACGGCAAGCTTCGGCAGATGCTCGGTGCTCCGGAAGGCGCTAGTTCCGAGGAGGCCGCCTATGACCTCGGCCACCGGCTCGGCGGCCGTGACATGAACAGCAACCGGACCTCGGACTATGCGCGCCACGGTCGATCCTACGGTCCTGAGACCGAGCAGTCCTTCGCGACCGGTTACCGCGACGGTTTCTCGGGCGCGCCCAACCGGTATGGCGCCCCCGAAGCGCGCCAGTGGATGCGGCAGGATGGATCCGACTGAGACGGATGACCCCGACAGCGGAGTCTGTCCTTCCAAGAGTGGCGCAACGAGGCGTGATTTGCACAGCGCGGATCGGCGATCCCCAGCGAAACACCGAAACGCGACGGACTCGGTTTCGCGACGCGAATGGCGCCGGTCAGCCGCGGCGCCTCCGGCGGGCGATGGCCAGCAGCGCTCCGAGGCCTGCCGCGCTCGCGAGAGCCGCCGTCGGCTCGGGGGCCGCGATTGCGAGCGTGTGGAAGCCGCCGGCCGAGATGCCGGTGGCCGTGCCGTCCGTGCCGTTCACCGCCGCGGGCGGCGTCGCCTGGCCGTAGAAGTTGGCGCCCCAGCAGATGACGTTCCCAGTGCTCGCCTGAATCGCGCAGCTGTGGAGGCCACCGGCCGCGATGGCCGTGGCCGTGCCGGTCGTCCCGTTCACCGACGACGGCGGCGTCGCCTGGCCGTAGCCGGAGCTGTCGCCCCAGCAGACGACGTTCCCGGTGTCCGTCTGAATCGCGCAGCTGTGGTACCAACCGGCCGTGATGGCGGTGGCCGTACCGGCCGCGCCGTTCACCGCTGGAGGCGGCGTCGCCTGGCCGAAGGAGTTGCTGCCCCAGCAGACGACGTTCCCGGTACTCGCCTGAATCGCGCAGCTGTGGGAGCCGTCGGCCGCGATGGCGATGGCCGTGCCGGAAGTTCCGTTCACCGCCGCGGGCGGTGTCGCCTGGCCGCCGGAGCTGTCGCCCCAGCAGACGACGTTCCCGGTGCCCGCCTGAATCGCGCAGCTGTGATAGACGCCGGCCGCGATGGCGATGGCCGTGCCGGAAGTTCCGTTCACCGCCGCCGGCGGTGTCGCCTGGCCGCCGGAGTTGTCGCCCCAGCAGACGACGTTCCCGGTGCCCGCATGAATTGCGCAGCTGTGGCGGCCACCGGCCGTGATGGCGGTGGCCGTGCCGCCTGTGCCGTCCACCGCCGCGGGCGGTGTCGCCTGGCCGTCGAGGTTGAAGCCCCAACAGACGACGTTCCTGGTACTCGCCTGAATTGCGCAGCTGTGGGAGCCGCCGGCCGCGATGGCTCTGGCCGTGCCGGCCGCGCCGGTCACCGCTGCGGGCAGCGTCGTTTGGCCGACGGAGTCGTCGCCCCAACCCACCACCGGGCCGTCCGAACGCGCGGCGCCGGCAACGAGCGACGCAGACGCGAATGCCACGGTCAGAAGAATGTCGTGCGTCACACGGAAAGACGTCAAGAAATTCCCTTCGCACGCAGCAGGACAGCCGGCGACCGCGACTCCGCGGGGAGCACGCCAAGTGCGTGATGCACCCACCTCGCAGCCTCTCATGACAGACGATGTTCTCATGCGCGGGGGCACGGACGGGAAGCTTCGACACTGCAAGGAGGCGGCAGGGGAGAAGATGGTGGCCCAGGGCAGAATCGAACTGCCGACACCCGCATTTTCAGTGCGGTGCTCTACCAACTGAGCTACCGGGCCACCGGATCGGCGATCTTAGGGGACCCGTTTTCGGGCGTCGACCCGCTCTGCTCGGAGCTCGCCGACGATGTCCGCCCAGTGGCCCGCGTCGGGCGCGCGGTTGTGTGTGAGGCTCACGCCGTCGGCGATGCCGGCGAGCCGAACGCGCAATTTGCGCGCGATCTCGCGGCGCGGGCCGACCACCGCGACCGCTTCGAGCACGTCGTCGTCGACGAGCGCGGCCATCTCGTCCCAGCGGCCCTGCTTCGACATACGGTTCAGCTCGACGTGCAGATCGCCCCAGCCGTGGCAGTCGAGCGTCGAGCGGTACGCGGG
>JAGSPS010000152.1 GCA_018262315.1 Deltaproteobacteria bacterium
GTTCGTGCAGGCGCGCACCGGCTCGGGCAAGACGGGCGCCTTCGGCATCCCGATCATCGCGTCGATCGACACCGAACTCGCTGCGACGCAGGCGATGGTACTCGAACCCACGCGCGAGCTGGCCAACCAGGTCGCCACCGAGATCATCACGCTCGGCAGGCACAAGGGCGTGCGCTGCCTGCCCATTTACGGCGGCGTCGGCTACGGCCCACAGAACGAAGGGCTCGCCGCAGGCGCGCACGTCGTCGTTGGCACGCCGGGCCGCATCCTCGATCATCTCGGCAACGCCCGCCTGAACCTCGATCACCTGAAGTTCTTCGTGCTGGACGAGGCCGACGAACTGCTCTCGCTCGGCTTCTGGCCCGACATGCGCGAGATCGAGAAATACCTGCCGCCCAAGGAGAGGCGCCAGACCTGCCTCTTCTCGGCGACGATGCCCGAAAAGGTGCGCGCGCTGACGCGCATCTTCCAGCGCGACCCCGAGTTCGTGACGCTCTCCGAGGGTCAGATCGGGCCTGCCGAGATCGAGCACTTCTTCTATCTGGTGACGGCCAAGGAGAAGGAGCACGCGCTGGTGCGTATCCTCGAATACGAGGATCCCGAGAGCGCGATCATCTTCTGCAACACCCGGGACGACGTCCATTACGTGACGGGTTTCCTGCAGCGCCGCGGCTTCGACGCGGACCAGATCTCGGGCGACTTGCAGCAGGCAGCGCGCGAGCGCGCGATGGCGCGCATCAAGGCCGGCGAGGTGCGCTTCCTGGTCGCCACCGACGTCGCCGCGCGCGGTATCGACATCTCGGACCTCACCTGCGTGATCGGCTACGCCACACCGGACCAGCCCGAAACCTACGTGCACCGCACCGGCCGCACCGGCCGCGTGGGCAAGGCAGGCCTCGCGCTGTCGCTGGTGTCGGCACTCGACATCGGAAACTTCCGCTATCTCCAGAACGTGAACCGCATCACGATTCCCGAGCGCAAGCTCCCGACCGAGGAGGATCTGCGAGAGCGGATGCGCGAACGCCTCGCCGTGAAGGTCGAGCAGGAGATGCGCAGCGTGCCGGCGTCCGATCGGGATTGGAAGATCGACCGCTTCGTGCCCGTCGTACAGACGATGGGCGAGAGCGACGAGGGACGCCGCGAACTGGCGGCGATCTGCGCGGCCTACATGCGGGAGCATCGCCCGCAGACGACCGTTTCCGACGTCGAGCCCGCGCCGCAGCCCGAGTACCGCAGCCCGCGACCGGGTGGTGGCGGCGGCGGTGGCCGCAGTCGCAGCGGCGGTGGTGGCGGCGGTGGACGGCGCGGTGGAGGAGGCGGCGGCGGCCGCCGTGGCGGACGGCGCTAGCGGTGCCGGGCGTCAAGTTATTCGCTCGTCAAGTTTTGGGTGGCGGCGGGCGGCGCTAGCAGCCTGACTCACTCGAGACGGGTCCGTTGAGCTCGGGGCCGATGCGCGCCCCGCCGTACCTGCTCTCGATCGTTGCTGCGAGGCGCGCGGGCGGTGGACTCGTCCGAAACGTCCTCGGCGGATGGAGGCCAGCGGCTTCGCGACGTGAGTTGGCAGGCCGCCTGCGGATTGTTTCGGCCGAGTCCCCCGCCCGCGCTCGGCTTTCCGTCTTTCGTTCATGAACGGAAGTCCTAGAGCGAATGGCGAGTAGCGGGGCGGGGCGTTCGGCCAGACGGAGACATGTGAGCCATCTCGGTCATTCCAGGGAAGCGATCGCAGCTACTCGCGCCGGTGTTCCCAGACTACATACGCCGCCCATGGCGTGGCGCCGTCCCAGAGCGGGCGCTCGTTCCACATCGCGCGCGCGGGCTTGCCCTCGAGGATCCGGACGCTTCGATCGGCCGCGAACGGCAACACCGCAGCGACGTCGTAGCCGCGCTCGAGGCGATCGCGCAGACCGCGCTTCAACGCGGGTGGCGTGCCCGGCCCTTCGAGCAGCGAGGTTTGCACGAAGACGCCGACCACGTAGCGCGGCGGCGCCGCGTCGAACTCGCCGAGCGCCTCGCTCTGCCGGGCTGCCACGGCCGGCAGCGCCATGGTGAGCGGGTACACATAGACGTAGCGGCTCGCGCTGCTGCGGCCCGCGTAGAAGAGCAGCTCCGGTTCGGAGCCGTAGATGAAGACGCGCTCCTCCGGCGCCGAGTGCGCGGCGATCCAGGCACCGAGCGCGGGCGCTTCCGGAAACGGATTCGAGCCGTAGATGCGATGCAGCCTGGCTTCGTGCCGCGCCGGCCCGAAATACCACCAGCTCGCCGCGACGCCGTGCGCGACGAGCGACAGCGCCGCGATCGGCGCGAACACGCGCGCGATCCCGTGCCCCCCGAACGCGATCCGGCCGATCGCATCGAGCCCCATGGCGGCCAGCAGCGCCAGCGGCGGCAGTGCGAGCGCGAAGGTGTGCTGGCGGAAATAGCCGCCCATCGCGATCGCGGGCAGCGACGCCGCGAACCAGGCCGCGACCCAGCCGAGTCGGCGCCGCGTGCCGGTTGGCGGGCGCGCAGCGCCGAGCAGCGCCAGCGGCGCTGCGAGCGCGGCCCCGTAGAGCGGCCCGAGCGGCCGCAGCGTCGGACCGAAGTGGGCGGCGAAATAGCGAGGATAGTCGGCGAGCCGGGTGTCGCCGGCGTAGGCGAGGTTGTTCCAGACGACCGCATCGAAGAACGCCTGTCCGGCTCCGTGCGCCGCGAGGTAGAGCGCGACCGGCGCCAACGCCGCCGCGACGCCGCAGGCTGCCGCAATTCCGTGTGCGAGCGGGCGGCCCGCAAGACAAGCCGCCGTCGCGATCTCGAACGCGACGATCGGCGCCGTCACCGGCTTCAGCAGCAGCGCCATCCCGCCGAGCACGCCGACCGCCAGCGAGAACGCGAGCCGCCGCTGCGTCCCCGCGACGAGCGCACACAGCGCGCCGAAGCTGATCGGCGCGAGCGCGACCTGCTCGGTGTTGACCGCATTGCCGAGCCAAGCCGGATCGGACGAGAGCAGCGCGCCCGCGAAGGCCGCGGCAACGCCCACCGCGGGCGAGAAGAGCCGCGCGCCGATCCAGACCAGCGCGCCGAGCGCCGCGATCGTCGCGAGCTGCGCACCCCAGCGCACGGCGGCCGGCGTCTCACCGCCTAGTTTCATTGTGACGGCGTAGAAGGCGAAGACGCCCGGCGGCTTCTGGTCGAAGGCGTCGCGGTAGGGCACGTCGCCGGCGAGCCAGCGCTGCGCGATGTATGCGTACTCGCCTTCGTCGCGTTCGAAGGGAAGATCCGCAACGGGAGCGCGCAGCGCGCAGGCGAGCACCGCGGCCGCGATCCATCCCACGAATGCGAACCGCAGCTCCGGGCTCGACGACTGCTCCACCTGGACCCTCCAAGAGGTTCCGCACCGATCGACGCACGGATGTGTCGTCAGCTCGCGGAGTCGAGCGTGAAGCGCGTGGAGCCGCTGCCGGCAACGTCGATCACGAGCGTCCGCGCCGTCGGATCGAGGCGGACGACGAGGCCCGCGCCGCCCGCTGGCGGTGCGTCTCGGCGCTGGCGCTTCTCGCCGTCGATCTCGAGCGCGGCGCTGGCGCCCGCGGCGTCGCGGAAAACGAGCAGCGCACGGCCGCCACCGGGGCGGTGTTCGCACCAGTCGAGCGCTTTCTCGACGCGGTCGAGGCGCTCGATGCATTGCTCGAGCAGCAGCAGACCGGGTGCGGCGCAGCGCTCGTCGCGAGCGGGCGCGGCGAGCGGAATCGCAACGCCTGCGAGACCGCGGTCGTTCACGCCCGCGAGACCGCCGACGTGCGCAGGTCGCGCGAAGCTGAGGTTCGGGTAACCGCCGTCCGGTGTGCACTGGCGCACCACGAAACCGGTGAGCGGCCACGGCGAGGCGACGCGCAGCTCGAGCGCGGCGCCGGCTACCCCGCCCTCACAGTGCAACGCTTCGGGCGCGTCGGCGCCGAGTTCCGCGGCGAGCGCTTCGATGAAAGCAGCGGGCGCAACGCCGGCGCCGGCGGCGAGGCCGGCCACCCGCTCGGCGAGATGCGGGAAGTGACGGGCGAGATCGCGCGCGAACGCGGCGCGCGCCGGCGAGTCGTCGCGGCGCAGCGCGCGCAGGCGGTTGCGCAGATCCATCGCTGCGGCGAAGCCGCGGGCGCGCGCGTCGGCGCGGATCTCGTCGCGACAGCCGCGGCCCTGGTCGAGTCCGAGGTCGCGCGGAGCCCCCGCGCAGCGCAGCAACGGCGTCGCGCGCTCGCGCCGAACTCGACCCACTCGACGAGCCCCTCGTTGAGTGCGCCGGTGCGGTAGCCCTCGAGGTCGAGCGAGACGTACCGGAAGCCGAGCGGCTTGATCGCGGCGACCAGCGCACGCGCCATCTGCGGCTCGAGCGCGCGAGCGAGTTCGCTCGGGTCGATCTCGATGCGCGCCAGCTCGCCATGGTGACGCAGGCGCAGCTGCCGGAAGCCGAGCGCGCGCAGGCGTTCTTCCCCCTGCTCGACCTGCCGCAGTCGCTCGGCCGTCACCTCGGTGCCGTACGGAAGTCGCGAGGAGAGACAGGCGGAAGCCGGCAGATCGGCCGTCGGCAGTCCCGCGGCGCGTGACAGCGCGCGGATCTCGGCTTTCGAGAGCGCGACGTCGAGGAACGGCGAGAGCACGCCGCGTTCGGCCGCGGCGCGATGGCCCGGGCGGAAGTCGCCCGTGTCGTCGGTGTTGATCCCGTAGGCGACGGCGCGGAAGCCGAGCTGGTCGCGCAGCTTGCCGAGCACCTCGAAGAGTTCCGACTTGCAGTGGTAACAGCGGTCCGGGTTGTTCGCGCGGTAGGCGTCGCTCTGCATTTCGTGCGTCTCGACGAAGCGGTGCGCGATCGAGAAGCGCGCGACGACCTCCTCTGCCATGCGCCGGTGGTGCTCGGGATAGGAAGCCGACACGGCGGTCACCGCGAGCGCGTCGGCGCCGAGCGCCTGGCTCGCGGCGTGGGCGAGGTAGCTGGAGTCGACGCCGCCCGAGAACGCCACCAGCACACGACCGGCGCTGCGCAGTCGCTCGCGCAGCGCGGCGTCCTTGGCAGCGAGATCAGCAGGAATGCCGGGCACGAAAGCGAGGGTAAGAGTGCCCTCGGAACCGGTCAACCAAGCGCTGCCCGAGCCGCGATCCAACCGGTATGATGCGTAACCAGGGGGGCATCGAGATGGCGAAGCTTCGCGTTGGACTCGTGTACGGCGGTCGCTCGGTCGAGCACGAGGTTTCGATCGCCTCGGCGACGTCGATCCTGCGCAACCTCGATCCCTCGCGCTACGAGGTGTGGCTGGTCGCGATCGATCACGACGGCGCCTGGCGCGTCGGCGCCCCGGGCACGTCGCTCGAAGGGGCGATGCAGCGCGGCGCCGCGGTGGTGCTGCCGCCGACGCCCGCCGCGAACGCGCTGCGTCGCGTCGCCGGTGGCGATGCCGTTGCGGTCGACGTGCTCTTCCCGATCGTCCACGGCCACGGCGGCGAGGACGGCTCGCTGCAGGGCCTGCTCGAGTTGGCCGGCCTGCCGTACGTCGGTTCGGGCGTCGCGGGCTCCGCGATCCAGATGGACAAGGAGATCGCGAAGCGCTTGCTCAGCTTCGCAGGGCTTCCGGTGACACCCTGGCGTGTGCTTCACTCGCACGAACTGGCGCGCGATCCGAAGGGCGTCGCGACCCGCGTCGCCGGCGAGCTGGGGCTTCCGGTCTTCGTGAAGCCCGCGAACTCGGGTTCGTCGGTCGGCATCCAGAAGGTGACGAAGCTGCAGTCGCTGCCGCGCGCGCTGGCGGAAGCGAGTCGCTACGACACCAAGCTGCTGGTCGAGACCGCGCTCGACGCGCGCGAGATCGAGGTTGCGGTGCTCGGCAACGAGGACCCCGAGGCGTCGCTGCCCGGCGAGATCCGCACGCGTCGCGACTTCTACGACTACGAGGCGAAGTACGTCGACGAGAGCACCGAGCTGCTCGTGCCCGCCCCGCTCTCCGAGAGCGAGAGCGACGCCGTGCGCGACTCCGCAATCCGCGCCTACCGCGTGCTCGAAGGCGCCGGCCTCGGGCGCGTCGACTTCCTGATGGAGCGCGCGACGGGCACGTTCTACGTGAACGAGTTGAACAGCCTGCCCGGCTTCACCGAGGTGTCGATGTACCCGCGCCTCTGGGAAGCGACCGGCCTCCCCTATCCGCAGCTGCTCGATCGGCTGATCGAACTGGCGATCGATCGCCACCGCAGGCGCGCGGCGCTCGAGACGACCTTCCGCAAGTTGGGACGCTGAAGCGCAGAGCCCGCCGGCTTCGGGTACCCGCTCACTTGATCTCGTAGCCGAGTGCGCGGAGCTGGTTCAGTTCCATCTCGTCGAGATGGACTTCTCGGGGTTTGCCCCAGCTGGCAGGGGGCAGGTTGAGGTAGCCGTCCAGCGACTGGGCGAGTTCCAGCGGAAGCGTCCGTGTTCCGCCGTTCTTCGGCAACGCCAGATTCTTCGCCTCCCAGGGATCCTGGGTGTGGTCGTAGTATTCGACGTCCTGTTCCTTGCCCGGCGCGAGCTGTCGCGTTGCGCGGTAGGGCCCCTGCGTCACGGCGATGAGTCGGTCCGGGTCGACATTCGGGCGAGCCCAGGAGCGGTCGATCTCCGCGAACGCCGGGCGGTCGAACGCGACCCTCTCGCCGCGAGCGGCGGCCTCGATCAGCGGAAGCAGCGAGCGGCCGTCGGCATCCGCGAGCGCCGGCAGACCGAACAGGTCGAGGATCGTCGGCCAGATGTCCACGTTCGCCACCGTCTGCGGCACGACGATCCCGGGCGACAGCTCGAACGGCAGCGAGAGGATCAGCGGAACCTCGGCGACCTCGCGGTACAGCGTCCGGGCGTGACCCTCGAGCCCGTGCTCGCGGAAGCCTTCGCCGTGGTCCGCGGACACGATGATGACCGTCTTGCGCTGCAAGTCGCGGTCCTGCAATTCGTGCAGCACGGCCCCAACGTTGCGGTCCACCCAGTGGATGGCGTTGTCGTACACGTCCGCGTAGCTGGTCCCGAACTTGCCCGAGACCTCGTCGTACGCGTACTGATGGACGTCCATGTAATGGAGGTAGAGGAAGAAGCGCTTGTGCCCGTAGGCCGCCAGGAACTCGGCTGCGGCGCGCGTCAGGTCTTCGTCGGTGCCGACCAGCGCACCCGCCGACGCCGTGCGCTTCTGGAAGCCATTCGGTCCCGGAAGCGGCTTCGGCCGGATGTAGGTGTTGAAGCCCTGCTGAAAGCCGAAGTTCGGCGCCACCCATCCGTTTCGCCAGATCCCGACCGTGTAGAAGCCCGCCTGCTGGAAGAGCTCCGCGGGCATCGTGGCCTCCGGCGGGATCGAATGCATCCAGCGCGCGATGCCGGTGCGGCCCGGCCAGGTGCCGGTCCACATCGACGCCATCGACGCCTTGGTCCAGCTCGATTGGCTGACCGTGCGGGCGAAGCGGATCCCCGTGCTGGCGAGGTCGTCCATCACGGGACTCGTCTCGCGGGGGTCGCCGTAACAATGGAGGTGGTCGGCGCGCAGCGTGTCGATCACCACGAAGACGACGTTGGTGTCCTTGCGCTGCGCGAGCGCGCGGATGTCGCTGACGGACCCGTGCGGGCGAGTCGGCGTCCGCACCTCGACGTAGCTGACGAGCAGCACGACCAGCAGCAACCCGGCCAGGCTGAAGTAGGTCCAGGGCGAATCGAGCAGGCGCTTCAGCACGATTGATTTCGCCCCCAGAAACTCGGCGCGAAGGGCCCGGCATCCTAGACGAGCCGCAACGGCGCGGCCACCAGCCGATGCGCCGCTTGGAGGATCGGAGGCCCGGCTGCCAAGATCGACACTCCGATGTGTCCAACGCCGCGCGTCACGAAACGCCGCCTGTAGCCTGGGGCCGACGCGTACCAGAGCCGTGCCTGCTCTCGATCGGTGCTGCGCGGCGCGCGGGCGGTGGACTCGTCCGAAACGTCCTCGGCGAACGGGCGCCGCGGCTTCGCAGCGAGAGTTGGCAGGCCGCCTGCGGATTGTTTCGGCCGAGTCCCCCGCCCGCGCTGGGCTTTCCGTCTTTCTTTCATGAACGGAAGTCCAAGAACGAATGGCAAGTAGCGGGGGCGGGGCGTTCGGCCAGAACAATCCGCAGGCGGCCTCGAAACTCCGACGCGAAGCTGCGACACATCGTCCGCCGAGGACGTTCTGGACGAACGTCACGCCCCCGCGCCTCACGCGGCGCGTTGGCCCGAGTTTCCCCCGCGCGTATAATGCCGCGTTCCGTTGGAGGGAGGACACCGCTCCGATGCCCTCGCGTCCCCATTCTCACCTCGACGCTCGACCCACCGCGCGAAGCGGATTGCGTGTTCGAGCGTGCTTCACGCTGCCTGCGCGCGCATCGCGTGCCAGCGCGATCGCGGCGGCGCTGCTGTTGTTTGCGGCTTGCGCGGGCAGCGTCGAAGATCGGCTCGCAGAGATCCACGGGCTGCAGGACGCCGGGCAGTTCGGCGAGTCGGTCGCACCGCTCCGAGAGTTGCTCGCCGAGAATCCCGAGCAGGGCGAAGCGAACTACCTGCTCGGCGTCGCACTGGTGCAGACGGGACAGCTCTCACTCGCGGTGTGGCCGCTCGAGAAGGCGAGTTCCGATCCCGGTCAGGCGGCGAGTGCGGGGCTGCTGCTGGCATCGACCTTTCTCGCGCTCCAGTCGCACGACGACGCGGTTCGCGTCGCGACGAAGCTGCTCGAACAGGATCCCGCCCGCGTCGCCGCGCTGAAGGTTCGCGCGCAGGCGCTGCTGGGCGCCAATCGGCGCGAGGAAGCGCTGAAGGACACGATCCGCCTGCGCGAACTCGCGCCCGACGACTATTCCGCGCTGCTGATGCACGCGACGATCCTGGCCGAACTCGGCCGGATCGAAGAGGCCGAGAAGGCACACGAAGACCTCGAGGCGCTGGCTGCCCGGAGTGGCGACGCGGGCACCGCGGTGCGCGGTTGTCTGGCGCGCGCGACGTTCTTCAAGGACACCCTCGAGGACAACGCGCGCTGCGAGGCGCAGTTCGAGCGCTGCATCGAAAAGGGTCCCACCGACGCGCTCGCACTGCGCCTGGTCACGCAGTTCTACGACGACCTCGAACGCAGCGACGACGCCACCGCGCTCTGGGAGAAGGCGCTCGCGGAAGCGCCGGAGAATCCACAGATCCGCGCTGCGCTCGCCGGCCGCTACGAGTCGAATGGCAAGGCGGACAAGGCGCTCGCGCTGCTCGCAGAAGGCGTCGAGCTGTTCGGCACGACGCAGGCTTACACGCAGCTCGGCGAGTTCGAGCGACGCATCGGCCACCCGGACAAGGCGCTCGCAGCAATCGAGGCGGCGATCCAGGCGTCTCCGAAGGGGAATGACAACCTGAGCTTCCTCGAGGCCGATCTGCTCATCGACCTCGGCCGTCTCGACGAGGCCGAGACGCTGGTGGACACGCTCGCCGAACCGGCGTTCCGCGATCTGCTCCGCGGCCGCATCCTGCTCGTGCGCGGCGATGCCACGGGCGCCCTCGCCAGCTTCGACAGCGGCCTCAAGCGCTGGCCGAACAACGCCGGTGGTCGTTATCTGGCAGGCCTCGCCGCCTACCAGATCGGCGCCTTCGCGCGCGCCGAATCGGAGTTCCGCGACTCGCTGCGCGTCGATCCCGCCGCGACCGACGCCGCATATGCACTCACCAACCTCTATCTCGCCCAGGGCAGGTACAAGGAAGGCGTCGACGCGGCGCTCAACTTCGTCACCAAGCGCGGCGGCGGCCGAGCCGACGGATTCCTGCTCTTCATCCGCGCAGCCACCGCGCTCGGCAACTTCGACGCCGCGCGCCTTAGCGCCAAGGCACTCGAAGAGGCGGGCTTTCCGCAGCAGGCCGCCGTGGCGCTTGCGCAGGTCGAGCTGGCGGCCGCCGGAGCTGACGCCGCACTGCGGCAGGCGAAGCAGGGCAATGTCGATCTGGGAGACACCGCGAGCGAGGCGCTGCTGCGATCCATCGCCGATCGTCTGGTCGCCGGCGGCCGGATGCGCGAGGCGAACGACGTGGTGTCGGCGGCGCTCGCGAAGCACCCCGAATCGGCGGCCCTCCATGAGATCCATGGAGTCCTGCTCGTTCGGCTCGATCGCGACGGCGAGGCACGCGCGTCGTTCGAGAAGTCACTCGAACTCGATCCGCGACACAGCCGTGCCAGAGCCGGTCTCGCGGGGCTCAGTGCGCGCGCCGGCGACGTCCCGCGCGCGATCGCACTCTTCGACGAGGCGGCGAAGGCCAACCCCGACGACACGGGACCCGCCTATGCGGCCGCTCGGCTCGTGCTCCAGATCGGCGATCGAAGCGCTGCCCGGCAGCGACTCGCAGAAATCGCGAAGCGGGATCCGGGACACGCCGGGGCGCGCAACGACCTGGCCTGGCTGCTCGCGCAGCAGCCCGACCAGGACCTCGACCGCGCGCTCGCGCTCGCCGAGGAAGCGCATCGCATCGACGCCAGCCCCGAGATCACCGACACACTCGGCTGGGTATATCTGCAGCGCGGCCAGACGGAACAGGCGGTGGAACTGTTCCAGCTCGTCCTCGAGAAGCGGCCCGAATCGCAGTCGACCCGCTACCACCTCGGCGTTGCGCTCGGACGCAAGGGCGAACGCCAACGCGCGATCGAGATGCTGCGCCAGGCGCTGGAAGCCGGTTCGTTCGCCGAGGCCGAGGACGCCAAGAGCGAAATCGCCCTCCTCGAAAGACAGTGAGAAGCCGCCCGTGACCGCGCGCATCCCTCGCTGGACCGCAGCGGGTGCGGCGATCTGCTTCGCCATCTCGCTCGCTGCGTGCTCCTCGAAGGAGCAGGACTTCGCGAGCCACCTCGAGCGTGCGAAGGAGTTCCAGCAGAAGGGACGAAACAAGGAGGCGCTGCTCGAGCTGCGCGGCGCGCTGCAGATCGACCCCGGGAGCGCCGAGGCCAACCACCGCATCGCCGAGCTGCTCGCGAAGGACCACCAGCCCGCGGAAGCCGTCTTCTTCTTCCGCGAGACGACGCGCATCGACCCGACGCGCACCGATGCGGCGCTCGCCGAAGCCAAACTGATCCTCTTCGACGACACCGCGCGCGCCGGGAAACTGGTCGAGCAGGTGCTCGAGCGCGAACCGGGCAACGCCACGGCACACGTCCGGCGCTCCGAAGTCGCGCTCGCTCGCGGCGACGCGGAGGGGGCGCTCCGGGCGGCGCGCAGCGCCGTCGAACTCGCGCCGGGCGACGGCATGAGCCACATGCAGCTCGCGATCGTGCACATGGCGCGGCTGCGCGAGCGGGCGATCCGGGGCGCGGAGATTCCCGACTCGATCCGCCAGGACGCCGAGCGCGAGTTGAAGCAGGCGGCCGCACTGTTCCCGCACGGAATCAACGCGCGCCTCGAGCTGGGCCGGCTCCATGCATCCTGGGAGGATCACGGCGACCAGGCGATGGCGGCGTTCCGCGACGCCATCGAGGTCGCCGAGTCGGATGCGGAGCGCGGCCGGGCCGCGGCGGCGGCGATCCAGTTCGCGCGTGTCACCCGGAACGGGGATTTCGAGCGCTCCTCGCTCCACGTGCTGGTCGCGTCGATCCCGGCGAATCTCGCCGCCTGGGACGCGCTGGCTCGCCTCGAGGAGAAGCGCGCCAAGGGCGCCGGGG
>JAGSPS010000153.1 GCA_018262315.1 Deltaproteobacteria bacterium
CGACGGTGTCACGCTCGGTCGCGAGGCGCGGCGCCTGCTCGATCGCATGCCGGCCAATCCGATCCGGCTGGTGGGGGTAGGCGCGACCAATCTGGTGGACGTCGCCGCGTCACAACTCGGTCTCTTCGAGCCGGCGCGCGAACGGCAGCGCAGCGTGCGGCTCAATCGCGCGCTCGACGAGATCGTCGAACGTTTCGGCTCGCGCGCGGTGGTGCGGGCAGGGCAGGAAGAGGCGACGCGCGCCGGGCTCTCGCTTCAGCGCAAGCGCGGCGAGCGCGACGGCGAGCTGCCCGCTTCGAAGCGGTAGACCCGCATCGGCGGGACGTTGCGCACTTCGAGTTCGACGCGCGACGGCGGCGCGAAGACTTCGCGCGCCAGCACGGCGACCTTGTCGCGTACCTGGTAGGGGACGAAACAGCCGGTTGGTGCGAGATTGTCGCGGATCGCGCGCAGGATCCCGCGCGCCACGGGACGCGGCATCGTCGAGAACGGAATGCCCGAGATCACCGCGTCCGGCGCCGACAGCCCGTACGCGGCGAGCGCGTCGGCGAGATCGGTCGCGCTGCCGCAATGAACGATCAGGCGCGGGTCGGTGATGCGGTGGCTCACCCGCTCGGCGAGGCGCGGGTTGATCTCGATGCTGAGCAGCTTCGCATCGGGGCGCATCGCGCGCAGCAGCGCTTGCGTCGTGCCGCCCGTACCCGGTCCCAACTCGACGACGACGCGCGCTTTGTCGAGGCGCGCACAGCGCGTGACGCGGCGCTCGAGGAAGCGCGAACTCGGGATGATCGAGCCGACCTCCTTCGGCCGCTCGAGGAAGGAGCGGAAGAAGAGGCCGGGGGCATCGTTGGCGATCTTGGATTTCCGGACACGCGAGGAGTGGGGAGCGCTGGGCATGGGATCGCGTTTAGCGCGCGTGGCTGGCGTGGGTCAAGAGCGGAATGGATTGGATGTCGTCTGAGGGACAAACGGCCTCAGCCAAAGGCGAGCGAAGTGCATCGAGCAGGCGGAGCGCGCGGCGAGCCGGCGGCGAGCGGAGTTCATCGGGCCTGCGAACCCGTCGGGATCAGTCGTAGACGGCGTCGATGTGCCAGGCGTCGCGCAGTCGGTCGTGACGCAGGCGCACGACGAGGCCGTCGCTGGTGGCGACGTCGAAGCAGTCGAAGGCGAAGCGGTCCTGTTCGGACCACCAGCCGCCGGTGTGGCGCCAGGGACCGGCGCAGTGGAGGACGTCGCCGTTCGCGACGGCGCTGCGCAGCGTGGTGGGGCGACCCGCGTCGAGTCTCACCTGGGCAGGGGTTGGGGGGCGGAGGGCGCGCAGCGCCAGCGTCGGAGTTTGGGGAGTCTCGGGGCTTTGTGACGAGTTCGGGGCGAAGGGTTCCAGCGCGAAGGCGCCGGGGTGATGGTCGTCGGCGATCTTGGGGGCGCCGACGCGACCAGGGCCGCAGAGCACTTCGAGTTCGGCGAGCAGGTTGTCGAGTGTGGCAGGCGCCGGGCCGGCGGGGCGGAAGAGGTCGAGCTGGTCGCGGCGCGCGGGGCTGCCCTCGGTGGCGACGGTGATGGCGTCGACGGGCGCGTGCGGCGGATCGCATTCGAGCGCGAGTCGCAGCCGCCGCAGCCAGACGCGCGCGTCGGTGGTGGGCGCGGCGAGTCGCAGGCGCAGTGCGTGGCGACTGGAATCCGCCAAACCCAAGTCGAGTTCGAGTTCGGCGCAGGCCAGGTGGCGCAGCGCGAGTCGCGCGAAGAGGCGCGAGAGCGGGCCGCCGATCACGAAGAGCAGCGCTTCGAGTCGATCGAGCGGAGACTCGGCGGAGACGGATTCTTCGAGGCGCAGCGCGTGCGGGGCGGAGATCGGCGCTTCGCGTCGCGCACCGCGCAGGACGGCGAGAGCGGCGGCGAGGCCGGGGCCGAGGCGCGTCGCGACGACGGCGGGCGACAGCGCGAAGAGCGCTCCCAGGCGGTAGATGCCGAAGCGCGTGAGCGTCTCGGCGAGTGCGTCGCTCGGCGCGAGCAGGTCTACGGGCAGCGGTGCGAGGAACGACGCCTCGTCGCCCGCCGCCACGACGCAGGTTGCGCCGGTGCCGCCCTGCGCCGCGAGGCTGCGCGCGGCGAGCAGCGCGAGCGCCCGCGATGTCGCGACGCTGGCGACGGCGGGAAGTCCCTGCGCGCGCGCTCGCTCGACCAGCGCGCCCGCGAGCGCGGCGTCGCTCGCGAACAGATGGCCGAGTCCGGAAGCGTCGAGGTGTACGGCGGCTTCGCCAGCGCCCGCACCGCTGCGCGGGGCGGCCGGCTCGGCGCGCGGCGATGCGGAGAGCGCGACGTCGAAGAGCGCGTCGCGCGCGGCGCGCTCGAGCCCGGGATGCGAGACGCGCAGCACGAGCGCGCTGCACACTGCGCGCGCGTGGGCGAGCGTCGCGCCCGGATGGACGCCGGCGCGCGCTGCGGCGGGCGACACCGAGAGCACCGTTGCGCGCGGCCCCGGCTCCGAGACGACCGCGAGCGGCGCGCCGGCGAGCGGCGGGTGCGCGCGAATCTGCGCCGCGGCGGGCAGCGCCGGCACGAGTACACACGCGACGCGCGCGGGACGGCGCTGCGGCTCGCGCGTCACGCGGCGCTCCGCCGCGCTGCCGTCGCGCCACGCACGCGCTGGCCCTGCTTCGCAAGAAGATCATTCGCGGCTGAGCCCATGCGAACCGTTCCCGTCTCACCAGGCAATCTTCCACTGCAAACCCACGCTCCCCTCGGATCCGCCCAGCCGATTCCGAAGTGGCACCACGCGCGCGTCGATTCCTTCGAGCCAGTCGGGACGCGTCGCGAAATGAACGCGCGTTGCGCGGGCCTCGAGGCTGAGCGCGGCGAACGGGCCGGCGCGCATCGACGACGCCACCAGCACCAGCGCCGTGCCGCTCGCGGTCGCGCTGCGGCTCATGCGCATCCAGATCGATGTACTTCGCTCGCCGGTGGCGCGCGGTTCGACCAAAACATCGGAGTCCAGCACCACGACGCCGAAGCCGCGCGCTTCGAGCAGGCGCTCGGCGCAGCGCAGGGCTTCGCGCGGGCTCAGCGGGCGCGCCCACAGCACGCGCGAGAGGTCGATGCCCGCGGCGGCCGCGGAGGCCGGGTCGAAGGCGTCGGCGGCGTCGACCACCGCGGCGATTTCACCGGCGCGTGTAGCCGCTGCGAGGAGTGCGAGCGCGAGCGACGTGCGCCCCGACGAGAGCGGCCCGGTGATCTCCGTCACGCGCCCGCGCGGGAAGCCCCCGCCCAGCAGCGCGTCCAGCGCCGCGATGCCCGTCGCGAGACGGGGCAGGGCGCTCGTCTCGTTCGGCGCCGCGCCCGTGCGCAGTCGCTCGGCCAGCTCGGCCGGCAGCGACCCGCGGAGCACGTGCAAGAGATCTTCGACCGAGCCGGTTTCTTCGAGGGTTTGCTTGGCGGCTTCCGCGAGGGTCCGCAGGGGGGGCGAGATCATCCATTCACTTTCGCCTTTTGTTCTCTTCGAGTCAATCTGGAATTTCGCGACGCGGGATGTCTGCGGGTGGGGTTAGACTGCCCCTCCATGCGGCTGCTCCACACGATGCTCCGGGTGCGCGACCTCGATCGCTCCCTTCACTTCTATTGCGACCTGCTCGGGATGAAGTTGCTGCGCCGCAAGGATTTTCCGGGCGGCGCGTTCACGCTGGCCTTCGTCGGCTACGGCGACGAGGCCGGGACCGCAGTCCTCGAACTCACCCACAACTGGGACGGCCGCGACTACGAGCTGGGCACCGCGTTCGGCCACGTCGCGCTGGGCGTTTCGCAGATCCGGCAGCTCTGCGATTCGCTGCGGGCACAGGGCGTCGCGATCGTGCGCGAGCCCGGCCCGATGCAGCACGGCACCACGGTGATCGCGTTCCTCGAAGATCCCGACGGCTACAAGATCGAGCTGATCGAGGAACGGAGCCGAGCGTGACGCTGCGAACCCGCGCTGCGCGAGCGGCCGCGTTCGCGGCCGCCGTCGTTCTCGCTCTCGCTGCGCTCGCTGCGCGAGCGGCCGCCCAGAGCTGCGGCGCCGGCGAGTGGGTCTGTCACAAGAGCGCCGACGGCCAGCATCCCGACGGCGTCGAGCAGGCGTTCGTGTGGCTGATGAATCACGCGCGGCACGATCCCGTCGCGGAGGGCGCGTTCCTCGCCGGACTCGACCTTGCAGATCCCTTCGTGCACGCGGCGGTGGATTTCTACGGCGTCGATCTCGGCGTGATGCAGGACGAGTTCGACGCGCTCGCGCCGAAGCCGCCGGCCGCCTTCGACCGCCGCCTCTACAGCGCCGCGCTCGGTCACGCCAACGCGATGATCGACGCCAACTCGCAGGACCCCGCTTGCGGAGGTCAGGGCGAGCCGCCCTGCCAACTCGATCGCGTCGGCCCGGCGGGTTTCTTCTTCGCGGCCAGTGGGCTGCGCGGCAACTCGCTCGGCTTCGCGCAGTCGCCGCTATACGGCCACGCGGCGTGGAACATCGATTGGGGACCGTTCGTGCCGGCGGTGCCACCGGGCATGCAGCCGGGAAGACCGCACCGCAACGGTGTCATGGGCGCGCCCGACGCGATCGCGACGCTCGACATGACCAACGTCGGGATCGCCGCCGTCGCGACCAGCGGCGATCTGGCTCCGCTCGTCGTCGTCGCGAACTACGCGAACGCGAACACGGCGGTCGGCGATCACTACGACCGCTTCCTGGTCGGCACCGTCTGGCAGGATCTCGACGGCGACGCGCTCTACGACCCGGGCGAAGGCAGGAGTGGCGTGGTCGTGTCGACGGACGCGGCGGCACGCTTCGCGGTCACGTCGGCCGGGGGTGGCTATGCGATCCCGGTCCTGAGTCCCGGTGCGATGCAGGTCACCTTCTCCGGCGGCGGCCTGCCGACCCACGTCGCCGACGTCACGGTCGGCGCCGACAGTGTGCTCGTCGATTACGAGGTGCCGGAGCCGGGTGCCTGGGCGGGTGGGGCGATCGCAGCGTTGGCGCTGGCCCTGCTGCGTTCAGGCAGGCGGATGCCGCAGAACTCTCCGCCCCTGGGTCGTTAGCCGCCCGGCCGCGATCAGTCGGATCGCCTCCGGCACGAGTCGCCGCTCCGCTTCCTGAACGCGCGCGGCGAGCGAGTCCGGCGTGTCGTCGTCGAGCACCGGCACGGCTTCCTGCAGCAGGATCGGCCCCGTGTCGTAGTGATCGTCGGCGAAGTGTACGGTGGCGCCCGAGACCTTCACACCGGCGGCGAGCACGGCTTCGTGCACGCGGCGGCCGTACATGCCGTGTCCGCAAAAGGCGGGGATCAGCGCGGGATGCACGTTGATCGCCTTGCCGTTCCACTTGCCGCGCAGTTCGAAGACCGAGAGGAATCCGAGCAGCGCGACGAGATCGACGTCGTAGTTCGCGAGTTGGGCGTGGAGCGCGTCGTTGAAGGCGGCGCCCGACGCGAAAGCGCGACGCGGCACCGCGATCGCCGGGATGCCGCGTCGTTCGGCGCGGCGCAGGCCGCCGGCCTTCTCCTTCGACGCGATCACGACGACGACCTCGGCCGGCACCTCGCCCGCGTCGATGCGCTCGCACAGGTTCTCGAGGCTGGTGCCCTCGCCGGAGAGCAGCACGGCGACGCGCAGCCTGCGCGTCACGCGAAGACGCTCTCGTGCACGCGGCGCGCGGCCGGCGACTTGTTGAGCGTGTAGAAGTGCAGACCCGGCGCGCCGCGCTCGAGCAGCGTGCGGCACTGGCGTGCGGCCCATGCGACGCCGACCTCGAGCGTCGCGGCTTCGTCGTCGCCGGCGTGCGCGAGTTGCGCTTCGAGTTCGTCGGGAATCCGAGCGCCACACATCTGTGCCATCCGGCGCGCGTTCGCAGCGCTGGTCACGGGCATGATGCCGGGCACGATCGGCACCTCGATGCCCGCCGCGCGCGCGCGCGCGACGAACGCGCTGTAGTCGTCGGGGTCGAAGAAGAGCTGGGTGATCAGGAACTCGGCGCCGGCGCGGACCTTGCGCACCAGGTTCGCGAGATCGGCTTCGGCGCTCGGCGCCTCGGGATGCGTTTCGGGATAGCAGGCGCCGCCGATGCAGAGGTCGAAGTGCGCGCGCACGAAGGCGACCAGCTCGTCGGCGTGCGCGAAGCCGCCCGCCACCGCCTGGAAGCCGGCGGCGTCCTTCGGCGGGTCGCCGCGCAGCGCCAGCACGTTCTCGATTCCCTCGCTCGAGAGGTGCGCGAGCGTCTCGGAAAGCTGCGCGCGCGGCGCACCCACACAGGTCATGTGGGCCATCGCGGTGAGACCGATCTCGCGCTGGATCGACACGACCAGGTCGATGGTCTTCCGGCGCGTCGAGCCGCCCGCTCCCCAGGTGACCGACACGAAGCCCGGCGAGAGTCGCTTGAGATCCGCGATCGTGTGGGCCAGCGACGCGTAACCCGCATCCGTCTTGGGCGGGAAGAACTCGAACGAGACCACCGGCTCGCCGCGTGCGTACAGATCCGTGATGCGCATGGCGCCGATTCTACCCGCAGCCTGCGCGGATCGCCGCGCGCGCGGCGCGGATGTCGACCGCGAAGCCCTCTCATTGACCCCGCGAAGCCCTCTCATTGACCCCGCGAAGCCCTCTCATTGACCCGACTCGGGGCTCCGGCGAAACTGCCGCGCGCACGAGGAGGCTGCATGTCCATTCTGGTGACCGGTTCGCTTGCGATCGACCGCATCATGGTGTTTCCCGATCGCTTCAAGAACCACATCCTGCCCGAGAAGCTGCACATCCTCTCGGTGAGCTTCCACGTGCCGGAGATGCGCGAGTTCTTCGGCGGCTGCGCCGGCAACATCGCGTATGGGCTGAAGCTGCTGGGCGCCGATCCGCTGATTCTCGCCTCCGCGGGCCGCGACTTCGGCGCCTACGCGGCCTGGCTCGATCAGCATGCGATCCGTCGCGACGCGATCCGTATCTTCGAGGACACCTACACCGCGCAGTGCTTCATCACCACCGATCTCGACGACAACCAGATCGTCGCGTTCCACCCGGGCGCGATGGAGCGCGCTGGGGAGCTTCATGTGGCGGACGTTCACGAGCCGATCTCGCTGGCGATCGTCGGCCCCGACGACAACGGCGCGATGCGCCGCCACGCCGCGGACCTCAAGAAGCGCGGCGTTCCCACCGTGATCGATCCGGGGCAGCAGTTGATCAACTTCGACCCCGACGGATTGCTCAGCTTCCTGGAAGGCGCGCGAGCCTTCGTCGTCAACGACTACGAATGGGCGGTGACGCTCGAGCGCACCGGCCTCGCGGAGGGAGATCTGGCGAAGCGCGCGGACGCGATCATCGTGACGCGCGGCGGCCAGGGATCGACGATCTTCGAAGGCAACCGCCGCATCGAGGTGCCGCCCGTCACGGCGGGTCGCGTGGCGGATCCCACCGGCTGCGGCGACGCCTATCGCGCGGGCCTGCTCTGCGGACTCGAGCGCGGTCTCGCAATCGATCGCGCCGCGCGCCTGGGCTCCCTGATGGGTTGTCTCGCCGTCGAGGTGGTGGTCGGCCTCGCCAGCGCCGCGGCGCTCGCGCGGGCGGGCCGCTCGGTCGTCGTGGTCGAGCGCCACGACGGCTTCGGGCGCGAGACGACGAGCCGCAACAGCCAGGTCCTGCACGCCGGTCTCTACTACCCGAGCGGCAGCTGGAAGGCGCGACTCTGCGTGGCCGGCAGCCGCGCGCTCTACGCGCGCTGCCAGCGCGAAGGCATTCCGCACCGCCGCATCGGCAAGCTGGTGGTGGCGACCGTGCCCGCCGAGATCGCGACGCTCGAACGCCTGCGCGCGCTCGGCGCCGAAAACGGGGCGCCGGATCTCGTGCTCCTCGACACCGACGCGGTGCGGCGCATCGAGCCGTCGGTGAGCGCAATCGCCGCGCTGCACTCGCCCGCGACCGGCATCATCGATGCGCACGCGCTCTGTCTCTCGTTCGCCGCCGAAGCGGAGACGCACGGCGCGGCGCTCGCGCTCGGGCGCGAAGTCGTCGCGATCGAGCCCGCGCGGCCGGGCTTTCGCGTCGTCGCGCAGAACGCGAAGGGCGAGCGCGAGTCGCTGCATGCCGCGGCCGTCGTGAACGCCGCCGGCCTCGCGAGTGATCGCATCGCCGCCCTCGCCGGCATCGACGTCGATGCCCGCGGGCTCCGCCAACACCCGTGCAAGGGTGACTACTTTGCGCTCGCGCCGGGCGCGCCGCTGCACTTCGAGCGGCTCGTGTATCCCGTTCCGGCGGGCGCAGGCCTTGGTGTGCACCTGACGCTCGATCTCGGCGGCCGCGTGCGCTTCGGTCCCGACGCCGAATACGTCGACCGCATCGACTATGCCGTCGATCCCGCCAAAGCGGAGCTCTTCGCGCGCGCAGCGCAGCGTTATCTCCCCACGCTGCGCGCGGAATGGCTCACGCCCGATCAATCGGGCATTCGCCCCAAACTCGCCGGGCCGGGCCAGGCATTCCGCGACTTTTCAATCGAAGAGGAGTCGGCGAACGGCATGCCCGGCTTCGTGAACCTGGTCGGCATCGAGTCGCCGGGACTCACCGCGTCACCTGCGATCGCGGATCGCGTCGTCGCGCTGCTCGCCGGGATCTGATCAGCGCGCGAGCCACGCGACCGCGACGGCGATGTTGTCGCCTGCGTCGTTGCTGCGGTGCGCCGCGAGCGCCGCGTCGACCAGGGCGCGCGCGGCGACCGACCCCCGCGCATTCGCCGCGGCGGACTCCGCGCTCGCAATGGCCGTCTGCACCGCTTCGCGCGGGTCGTCGACGCCGATGCCGCGCTCCGAGATGCCGTCGGTCACGGCCAGCAACGCGCGCGCATCGCCGAGCGGCTGCACTTCGATTCGCACGTCGCGCGCGAGCTGCGAGGGCTTTCTCGGCTCGTGGCCCAAGAATTTGGATTGACGCTGACGGGGCAGGCGCTCGATCACCTGCTTCGTCTCCGCGACGAAGAGATGGCTGTCGCCGACCGATGCCGTGACGAGCAGACCTTCCGCGGGACGCGAAAGCGCGAGTGCTAGCGTGGTGCGCGGATTCTCAGTGGCCGTGTGGGCGGCGAGGATCGCGTCGTTCACCGACACGAGGGCGTGCAGCACCTCCTGGTACCAGCCCTCGGACGAGCGCTCCGCGCCGTCGAGCCACGCCTCGAGATGGGCGTCGCGCAGGTGCACGAGCGCGACTTCCGCCGCGCGGTGACCCCAGTGGCCGTCGGCGACCGCGACCAGCATGCCGCGCGAACCTTCGGCGGCGAGCGCGACGTCTTCGTTGGGATCGGTGTACTCGTAGCGTTTCTCGGCGCCGCCGCGGGAAAGCGCCACCGCGACCCGAGCGAGCGCCTGCTCGTCGACGGCTCCGACCTCGGCGTGTTCGCGGCCCGCGAGCAGCACGGCTTTCATGAGCGCGCGCATCCGTCTTCGGCCGGGCGCAGCCCCGGCGGCGCGGGTTCGGCCGGGTTCGGCAGCGGGTTCGTGGCGAAGCGCAGGCTCTCGACCGGCCGCCCGCCGATCAGGTGCTCCTGCAGGATGCGTTCGAGCGCGTCGGGTGTGCAGCCGCGGTACCAGACGCCGTCGGGGTATACGACCGCGATCGGGCCGCCCTTGCAGATGCGGAGGCAGTTGACCTGGGTCCGGTAGACTCCGCCGGCCGCGCGCTCGAGGCCGAGTTCGCGCAAGCGGCGCTTGAGGAATTGCCAGGACGCGTTGGCTTGCTCGGGAGGCGCGCAGTCGCCGTGTACGCACAGGAAGATGTGGCGGCCGAAGTGGCCGATGCGCAGGCCGCTCGCGATCGTCTGGAGTCGTTCCGTCGAGACTGGTGCCAACGGGTCCGCGGGCGCGCCTGCATCGTGATCGGGCTGCTCGGTTTTCACGGGCGCCGAGTATAACCGTCGAGGGAGACCGGGGAGAGGATGAAGCCGTCGACTGCGGTCGTGATCGGAGCGGGGAATCGAGGCCGCCTGGTGTACGCGCACTGGGCGCACGCGCATCCCGACCGCTTGCGCGTCGTCGCGGTGGCGGAACCCGACGACGTGTCGCGATCGGCCGTTGCGACCGATCACGGCATCGCGCCGGAACGGGTGTTCCGCGACTGGGCCGAGTGTCTGTCGCGCCCGCGTCTCGCCGACGTCGCGATCATCGCCACCACCGATACGCTGCACGTGGAACCGGCGCTCGCTGCCATCGCGCGCGGCTACGACGTGCTGCTCGAGAAGCCGATCGCGCCGACGCCGGCCGAGTGCGTGCGCGTGGTCGAAGCGGCCGAGGCGGCGGGGTGCCTGCTCCAGATCGGCCACGTGCTCCGCTACACGCCCTTCTACGAGAAGATCCACGAGATCGTGCGCAGCGGCGTGCTGGGCGAGCTCGTCCACGTCGACCTGAAGGAGCACGTCGCGCAATGGCACATGACGCACTCCTTCGTGCGCGGGAGATTTCGCAACCGCAGCGTCGCTGCGCCGATCCTTTTGGCCAAGTCGTGCCACGATCTCGATCTGCTCACCTGGCTGGTGGATCGCCCGGCGCTGCGCGTGGCGTCGTTCGGGTCGCTCTCGCACTACCGGCCGGAGCGAGCGCCGGCCGGCGCGCCGTTGCGCTGCAGCGACGGCTGTCCGGTGCAGGCGAGCTGCCCGCACGACGCGGTCGCCTTCTACACGGGGCCCGAGGATGCGATCGCGCGCGTCTGGCCTTGGTGCGACGTGTCGCCCGATCCGAGTCGCGCGGCGCGCCGGCGCGCGCTCGAGACGGATCGCTACGGGCGCTGCGTGTTCCACTGCGACAACGACGTGCTCGACCACCAGGTCGTGGCGCTCGAGTTCGAGGGTGGCGTCACCGCCAGCTTCGGATTGCACGGACTCGCCGCGAACGAGCAGCGCACGATCCGCTTGACCGGCACGCGCGGCGAGCTGCGCGGGCTCCTCGACGGAGGCATCATCGAAGTGTCGCGTGCCGGCGCGCTGGGCGTCGATCGCAGCGAGCTCGAGGGCTCGGTGTTCGGCCACTTCGGCGGCGACCCGGGCCTGATGGCGCACTTCAGCGAGTTGCTGCAGAGCGGCAGCCGCGCGGTGCGCGCGTCCGGCCGCGCGGCGCTCGAGAGTCACCTGATCGGTTTCGCGGCCGAGCGTGCGCGCGAGACGGGGCAGGTGGTCGCGATGCAGCGCTTCCGCGCCGGCGCCTACGCCGAGGCGGGGCTCGCGCCGCGATGAGCCCGGCGCGGGCGGGTTCGGCGAGCGCGCTGCGCGTGCGTCAGGCCGCTTCGCGCTCCTGCATTGTTTCGCGACTCCGATTGGATTTCAGCGCCGCGGGCGGCTCGCGCACGTCCCAGATCACGCCGACGGTCGCGAGGGCGCGGAGCAGGTAGTAGGTCACGTCGACTTCCCACCAGCGGAAGCCCTGGCGCGCACTCGCCATGTAGTGGTGGTGGTTGTTGTGCCAGCCTTCGCCCAAGGTGAGCAGCGCGAGCGCCCAGTTGTTCCGGCTGGTGTCGCCGGTCTCGAAGCGGCGCGTGCCGAACAGGTGCGACAGCGAGTTGATCGTGTAGGTCGCGTGCCAGAGCAGCGTGGTCGACAGGAAGAAGCCCCAGAACAGGCCCGGCAGGCCGCCGATCGCGAAGCACGCGACCGCGAGCGCGACGGGCGGGACGAAGTGCCAGCGGTTCAGCCACTGGATCTCGGGGTATTTCGCGAAGTCCGGGATCAGGTCGAGGCGCGTCGCCTGCCAGCGCCTGTCGAAGATCCAGCCCTGGTGCGAATAGTAGAAGCCGCGCTTCGGCGAATGAACGTCGCCGGGACCGTCGGACTCGCGGTGATGGATGCGGTGCAGGCTCGCCCACCAGAGCGGGCCCTTCTGGGTTGCAGCGGTGCCGAGCAGCGCGAGCACGAACTGGAAGGGCCGGCTCGTCTTGAAGGTCTTGTGCGCGAAGTAGCGGTGGTAGCCGCCGGTGATGCCGAACAGGCGACCCCAGAAGGCGATCGCAAAGAGCACGAGAGCCGTCGTCGTGATGCCCGTGAAGAAGACACCGAAGGCGGCCACGTGAACGCCCCAGTAGAGGCCGTAGGTGAGCCAGTCGGCGAAGCGCGAGGCCCAGATCCCGTCGGCATGCGTCGGGGCCGGCGCGATGACCGCCGCGGGATCGTGCGGTTCCGTGTCGGGTTTGGCTGAGAGCGCGAGCGACATGCATTCCCTTCGGTGCGCTCGGGCGAGCGCCGTTGTTTCGAAGCGGCGCAAGAGTAGGCACCGGGTCGGCCGCCGACGGCGGCCGCCTGTGAAACTTCGGTAAAAGCCCCATTTCATGATCCCGCGCGCCCGCGGAGGCGGGCGAGCCGAACACGGGTCAGGGGGCGGGTTGGCTACGCGTTTAGGCCGAGGCGTTGGCGCTGGTAGCGCTCGCGCTGGATTGCGGTGCACCACGTGGCGTGGTCGAGATACCAGCGCACGGTGCGGGCGAGACCGCTCTCGAGGTCGTGGCGCGGCGACCAGCCGAGCTCGCGGCGGATCTTCTGCGCGTCGATCGCGTAGCGACGGTCATGGCCGGGACGATCGGCGACGAAGCTCTTGAGAGCGGCGTAGCTGCGGTGGCCCTGCGCGCGCATCGCGGGGTTCTCGCCGGCGGGGCGCATTTCGTCGAGCAGCGCACAGAGGCGATCGACGAGCTGGAGATTGGTGCGCTCGTTGCCGCCGCCGATGTTGTACTTCTCGCCGACGCGGCCCTTGCGCAGCACCTGCAGGATGCCTTCGCAGTGGTCCTCGACGTAGAGCCAGTCGCGGATGTTGCCGCCGTCGCCGTAGATCGGGAGCGGCTTGCCGTCGAGCGCATTCAGGAGCATCAGCGGGATCAGCTTCTCGGGGAACTGGTAGGGCCCGTAGTTGTTCGAGCAGTTGGTGACGAGCGTGGGCACGCCGAAGGTGTGCTGGTACGCCCGCACGAAGTGATCGGCGGCGGCCTTC
>JAGSPS010000402.1 GCA_018262315.1 Deltaproteobacteria bacterium
GAGTCCCCCGCCCGCGCTTGGCTTCCCGTCTCTCTTTCATGAACGGAAGTCCCGAAACAGATGGCAAGTAGCGGGGGCGGGGCGTTCGGCCAGAACAATCCGCAGGCGGTCGTAGGCGCTCGCCGCGAAGCTGCGGCGTTCGTCCGCCGAGGACGTTCTGGACGAACGTACCGCCCCCGCGCCTCACGCGTCGGCTTCCGAGAGACGCGATCCACCGTGGATCAGGCTCCTACGCGGACTGCGCGCCGAAGTCGCGCACGAAGAGCGGTTCGAGCGGCGCGTGCGCTTCGATCGCAGCGATCTCCGCGTTGCGCGGCGCCTGCGCGAACGATTCGGCGGCGCGGATCGTCGGGCCGAGCAGGCGGAGGTCGCCGGCCGAATTCACGAAGACGCCGGGATGCGCGAGCGCCCAGTGCACGGCGCGCTCGATGTCGGCCGCGTCGGTGAGCGGTTCGTACCAGGTGTCGTGCGTTGGCGCGGTGCCGTCCTGCCAGCGGCGGCGCGCGATCGACTTGATCGTCTGCACCGCGACGTTGCGCGCGCGGCACACGGCCAGCAGCTGTTCGAACTCGGCGGCGTATTGCGCATCGCGCAGCAGCGCGGGATTCAGCGGGAGCAGCACCGAATCGAGATTGAAGCGCTCGAGGCTGCGCAGGTGCATCGCCGCGACGCGCGTGCCGTGCCCGGTGACGCCGATGAAGCGCACCAGACCTGCGTCGCGCGCTTCGATCGCCGCGCGCAGCGCGCCGTCGGGGCCCATCGCGGTCTCCCACTCGTCGTCGTTCACGAGATTGTGGAGCTGCAGCAGGTCGACGCGATCGACGCGCAGGCGTTCGAGCGAGCGGCGGATCTCGCCGCGCGCGCCGGCGTAGCTGCGCTCTCCCGTCTTGGTGGCGAGGAAGAAGCGGTTGCGGTGGCGTTCCATCCAGGGGCCGACGCGCAGCTCGGCGTCGCCGTAGGAGGCGGCCACGTCGATGTGGTTCACGCCGGCGGCGAGCAGCTGCTCGAGCGCGCGGTCGGCCTCCTGCTGGCTGGCGCGCCCGAGCGCCGCGGCGCCGAAGATCAGGCGCGTACTCATGTGGCCGCTGCGGCCGAAGGGGAGGGTCTGGATCACGGCGTTCCTCCTGCGCGTTGGGCTCACGATACCCGAGCCCTTGAGACGGCGCGGCACATCGACGATACACCCAGCCCGGAGGCACCCCGATGACCGCTTCGCTTCCTTCGAGCCGCGAGATCCCCGACGCCGCGCCGGTCGCGCTGCGCGAGGTCCCGCGCTCGACGCTCTCCGACATGGTGCGCACGTTGCTGAACAACCAGGGGCGCGTCGACATGCTGTCGCCGCTCCAGCGCATGCACGAGCGCTACGGCAATGCGGTGATGCAGGTGACGCCGGTGGTGCGCATGGTGAACCTGTTCGGCCCCGACGCGAACCGGCTGGTGCTGCTCGATCGCGACGGGATCTTCTCGTCGCGCAAGCCGTGGATGGCGATCATGGGTCGCATCTTCCCGAACGGCCTGCTGCTGCGCGACGGCGACGAGCACAAGCACCACCGCAAGATCATGCACGAGGCCTTCAAGCGCACGGCGCTGCGCGAGTACGCGTCGCGGATGAACCCGATGATCGCCGCAGGCATCGCGAAGTGGGGCAACGGCGACGGCAAGCGGCTCGCCTTCCCCAGCTACAAGGCGCTGACGCTCGACATCGCGGCGTCGATCTTCGTGGGCGTCGATCTCGGTCCCGAGACGAAGCGGATGAACGGCGTCTTCGAGGATCTGGTGGCGGCGTCGATGTCGGTAGTGCGGTTGCCGATCCCGGGGCTCGAGTTCCAGCGCGGTCTCGAAGGCCGCAAGTTCCTGGCGCGCTACTTCCGCGATCTGCTCCCGACCAAGCGCGCCGGCGCGGGCGGCGACATGTTCAGCCGGCTCGCGCGCGCGCAAAACGAGAGCGGCGAGCGCTTCGACGACTCGGACGTCGTCGACCACATGATCTTCGCGATGATGGCCGCGCACGACACCACGACCAGCACGCTCACCTCGATGACCTACGAACTCGCGCGCCATCCGGAATGGCAGGAGCGCGTGCGCGCGGAGGCGTTCGCGCTCGGCACGCCCGCCCTCGAGTTCGACGATCTCGATCGCGCCGGTGATCTCGGCCTGGTGATGAAGGAGACGCTGCGCCGCTACCCGCCGCTGCCGGTGATCCCGCGCATGGCGGAGGCCGAGTTCCGCTTCGAGGGCTACCGCATCCCGGCCGGCACGATGGTGGTGGTGGCGCCGATCCACACCCATCACATGCCCGAGTGGTTCCCGGCGCCGCGCCTCTTCGATCCCGAACGATTCTCCCCCGAACGCGCCGAGGATCAGCGACACACCCATGCGTGGATCCCATTCGGCGGCGGCCCGCACCACTGCATCGGCCTGCGCTTTGCGGAAACGCAGGTGAAGGCGATCATGCACCAGCTCGTGCGGCGCTATCGCTGGAGTGTCGCGCCGGAGTACCGCATGCCGGTGCAACAGGCGCCGATCTCGAAACCGCGCGATGGGCTGCCGGTGCGCTTCGAACGCATCGACTGAGCGGATGGGCCCGATGCGCGCCGGCTCGCCCGCCTTGCACACCTGATAGCATCCGGCGCCCTTCACTCCTGGGGAGTCGATGCGACCCACGCGCGCCCGCCGCACCATGCTCGGCTTCGCGCTCGGCGCGATGGCGGTCGCGTATCTCGACCGCATCTGCATCTCGACGGCCGCGCCGGCGATCAAGGCCGATCTCGGCCTCGACGACGCGCATTCGGCGCACGCATCATGCTGACGCGCATCGTGCTCTGGTGGTCGGTGATGACCGCGGCGACCGGCGCGGCCCAGGGCTTCGCGTCGCTCGTCGCGCTGCGGGGGCTCTTCGGAATGGGCGAAGCCGGCGTGCTGCCGAGCCTGACGCGTGCCTTCGGACGCTGGCTGCCGGTGCGCGAACGGGGCCGCGCCTTCGGGTTGACGATCATGGCGGCGGCGCTGGGAGGGGCGGCGACGCAGCCGCTGGTCGTCGCGATCCTCGGCCGCTTCTCGTGGCGGCAGGCCTTCCCGATCTTCGGCGCAGTCGGTCTCTTATGGGCCGCGGCCTGGTTCGTCTGGTTCCGCGACGACCCGCGCAGCCACCGCAGCGTCAACGCGGCCGAGCTGGCCGAGATCGGCGCGGATCCGCCGGGCGAGCAGCCGGCCGTGCCGTGGGGCGTGCTCGTGCGCAGCCGCAACCTGATGGCGCTCTGCGCGATGTATTTCGGCGCGATGGCGGTCGCGTATCTCGACCGCATCTGCATCTCGACGGCCGCGCCGGCG